>JBAQHC010000379.1:0-2425 GCA_049288095.1 Alphaproteobacteria bacterium
TCGCAATGTAGCGAAGCTCGTGGGCTGACGATGTGTTGCGAATCTGGTGCGCCGTCTCGGGGCCGCCCGGAGGGTTGGCGATGAAGTCGCCTTTCTTTACGGGATAGGTCTCCTTGCCGATGCGCACTTCGCCTTGGCCTTCGAGAATGAAGAACGCTTCTTCGTTGACGCGATGGCTGTGCGCGGGCCAGCCGCGCTTTCCCGGCGGCAACACCACAAGGCCATAGCCGAGCTTTTGCGCGCCGATTTGGCCGGCGATGTCGCCGAGCTTGGCTTTAAAGGCTTCCCCGGGTGGTGTGGCGCCGGGATACATGGGCGGCGCGCCGTGTCCGAAATCGCGGAGTTCGACATTGGCGATATTGAGAATTGGCCCCGGCATTCGCATCTCCCATGCTTCTATTGGCGGCCATCCTTCGACAAGCTCAGGATGACGAGGCCTATATTACCCGTCAAGGTGAGCCTGTCGAACCATGACGTAGAGAATTGTCGAACCATGACGTAGAGAATTGATGAATTGGGCCGGTCCAGCGATCATCCTGTCGGCGCGCGCGCATGGCGAAGGCGCGGCGATCGTGCAGGTTTTTGCGCGCGAGGCGGGGCGCACGGCGGGGCTCGTGCATGGCCGGCGCAACAAAACGGCGCTGCTGCAGCCGGGCAATCTCGTCGAAGCCTCATGGCGCGCGCGATTGGAAGAGCATCTTGGTGTGATGACGCTGGAGTTGACCTCCGCGCGCACTGCCGATGCACTGAGCGATCGCGCGGCGCTCGCAGCGCTGAATGCGGCGTGCGGCATCACGCTGACCGCGCTACCGGAACGCGACCCACACCCGCAAGTGTTTGACGCACTCGATCTCGTTTTCGCGCATTTGGGCGACCGCACGGTGTGGCCCGCGCTTTATGTCCGCTGGGAGGTGGGGCTGTTGTCCGAGCTTGGTTTTCGGCTGGAGCTTGACGCCTGCGCCATGACAGGCACGCGCGAAGACTTGGCCTATGTCAGCCCGAACACCGGCAAGGCGGCTTCGCGCGCGGCCGGCGCGCCCTATGCCGAGCGGCTTTTGGCGCTCCCTAAGTTCTTGACGGGCGGTGATCTCGGCAACGGCCCGTCCTGGGCGGACATCGCTGAGGGGCTTGCGCTCACGGGGCATTTTCTCGACAAGCGCCTCTACGCCGCGCATAACGCGGCTCCGCCCGAGGCGCGCGGGCGCCTTGTGGAGGAGGTTGCGCGGCTAGAGCGCGCCGAGCGCGGCGGTTAGGCTTTGGCGATCTGATTCTTTTCTTCCCCCGTTTACGGGGGAAGTGGCCCGAAGGGCCGATGGGGGCCATGCTGCAGTGAAGGCCCCCTCCGTCGCTCCGCGACGCCTCCCCCGTTAACGGGGGAGGAAAAGCTGGAGCTTGCGTGTTGGAGTGATTTGAATGAGTGACACAACAGCCCCAGGCGAGATCAACGACACGCCGCTCGCGAAAGCTCTGGGCGAGCGTTATCTTTCCTATGCGCTTTCGACAATCACGCAGCGCGCCCTGCCCGATGTACGCGATGGGCTCAAGCCCGTGCACCGGCGCATTCTTTGGGCGATGCGGCTTCTGCGCCTCGACCCGGACCAAGGTTTCAAGAAATCCGCGCGTGTCGTCGGCGACGTCATCGGCAAATATCATCCGCATGGCGAGCAGGCGATCTACGATGCGCTGGTGCGCCTCGCGCAGGATTTCGCCGCGCGCTATCCGATGGTCGAAGGCCAGGGCAATTTCGGCAATGTCGACGGCGATAACGCGGCGGCGATGCGTTACACCGAGGCGCGGCTCACCGAGGTCGCCCAGGCCATGCTCGAAGGCTTGGAAGAGAATGCCGTCGATTTTCGGGCAACCTACGATGGCGAAGATCACGAGCCCATCGTCATGCCGGGCGCGTTCCCAAATTTGCTCGCCAACGGCTCGGCGGGTATCGCAGTCGGCATGGCGACATCGATCCCGCCGCACAATGCCGGCGAGCTTTGCGATGCGCTGTTGCATTTGCTGAAAGCGCCGAACGCGCGCGATGAAAAAATCGTCGAGCTAGTGAAGGGCCCGGATTTCCCGACGGGTGGCCTCCTCGTCGAGCCGCGCGAGTCGATCCTCGAAGCTTACAAGACCGGCCGCGGCGGTTTCCGCGTGCGCGCGAAATGGAAGAAGGAAGAGGGCGCGCGCGGCACTTACCAGATCGTCGTCACCGAGATTCCCTATCAGGTGCAGAAGTCGAAATTGGTTGAGCGCTTGGCCGAACTCATTCAAACTAAGAAAGTGCCGCTCCTCGCCGATGTGCGCGACGAAAGCGCCGAAGATATTCGCCTGGTGCTTGAGCCGCGCGCGCGCACAGTCGAGCCCGAAGTGCTCATGGAGACTCTGTTCAAGCTCTCCGACCTCGAAGTCCGCGTGCCGCTGAACCTTAACG
>JBAQHC010000380.1:0-1573 GCA_049288095.1 Alphaproteobacteria bacterium
GCGTAGGGGGGCGGGGGTTGAAATCCTACAAGAGGGTCAATCATGCAGGATGGTCAAAGTATATCAAAGCGCTTTCACAATGTCAACCCTGGGGATGATCCAGGGGGATCTCCGCTTGTTACTACCCACATATCTGAACAGAATGGTCAACCTCCCTTCAATTTGTACAAATTTGAACTCTATCCCTGTTCTTTGAAAATTCTTCGTCCTGGGGGTCATGTGATCTCTAAAAGAGGGAAGAGGAGGGAGATTTCATCCTTTTCGTGGGCTTCAAAGCGTCGGCTTCGTTTTATCGCTGCAAATGCTAAGCCTGGATTAATTTCTCATTTCGGGATGACTTATCATCACCGGATTCCATCGGGGAGAGAAGTTAAAAAAAACCTTCATACATTTCTTATAAGCTTAAAGAGAGGATATCCAGGGATAGGCTACCTTTGGATTTTGGAATTTCAAAAAAGGGGAACAGTTCATCTCCATCTATGGTTAACGCTTCCTGTGGGCTATGGGCTTCATCAATTCATGGCGGGAAGATGGAACGATATTGCAGAGCCTGAAAGTGAGGAACATTTAAAATTCCATCTTCATGAAAAGAATTTCATCCCTTGGGAAATGAGATCAGCGGGATACCTTTCTAAATATTTAGACAAGGATCATCAGAAGAGAGTCCCGGAAGGATTTGAAAAAGTCGGCCGCTTCTGGGGATGTTCCAGGGGTTTAGTTCCGGCGGGGGTGATAGTGATAGACCAGGTCATTGACGATCGTTTCTCTTATGTGTCCTGGAAGCCTTCAAGGATGATTCTTCGAACAGTATGCAAGTCTCAAGAGAGGAAGGTTAAGAAAAGAACGAAATGGACGAACTGGGGAAGAAAGTCAAAAGGAAATTATACAATATTAGAGGGACGATCGATCTATGAAAAATTAATTGATTATCATAAAAAGCAGAGTCCATTTTGACGGTTGTATTTTGTAGGCTGAAAGGCGCCGCGGTGTGGCGGTTACAACTAAAATGCAGCCGTCAATTTTTATCTGAGGACCGTAGATAAAAAGTATTTAAAATAGTACAATTTTAAAAGGAGGGACGTCGACATGAAATTCAGAAGAGGGAAGGCTGTCGGTCATGAACCTCGAATCAAGAGAGGGCGATCTCCAACCGGCGAAGGGCAATCCCATAGCAACGGAGGGCGGGAAGTCCCGAAGTTGCGGGGGCGGACGATCGAAGGGAAGGGGGTTGATTTCTCCTTACAAGAGAATTTGACAGACCGCGTTCACGATTCAGAGCAACAGGACGAAGGTATAGAGATAGGAGAAGCAGGCGAGTATGAATTTGAATACTGCCTGTTGCGATCTCCAAAAAAATAACCCTTGACAAAAAGATTTAAAGTTTTATATATTCATATCATGATTTTTATGGAGGGAATAAAAATGAAAAAAATACCGAAGTCAATGATTGCCATTACCATCAATCCAGAAGTACTTATTGAAATAGACAAACTGAGCTCAAAATATGGATTAAATCGAAGTCAGCTGATTAATAATATTCTGGTTATGGGAGTTGGAGAAGTAAGGCTTCTTA
>JBAQHC010000381.1:0-10150 GCA_049288095.1 Alphaproteobacteria bacterium
TCAAGCCTCATCGGCTCAGCAATCAAACGCACCGAAAGGCGCCAAGCCTGCTCAGCTGCTTCGATCGCTTGCGCGCGCAGGCGCTCCAAATTGACGCGACCCACTTGCGTGCGCTCCGTTATCACCGGCTGTAGGCGCGCCACACCAAGCTCGGTCGCCTTCTCGACCAGAAATTCCATCGGCGATTTCTTGATCGGCGCGAATGCCAGCGTCACGTCACTCGTCCCGGTCTGGGACCTGAGGCGAGCCCCAACCTCAAGCTCGGCCGCGCGGCTAGTATTGGCAAGCTGAGCCAACCATTCGCCATCCTTACCGTTAAACACGCGCACCGAATCGCCTGCATTCCGGCGCATGACATGGTGAAGATAGTGCGACGGTTCTTTGTCCAGCACGATATGTGCGCCCGCGCGCAACTCGTGCTCCACGAACAAGCGAATCCTGGCAAATTCTGGTAGGTCGTCTTCGCGGCTCATCGCTCCTACAATCAATAAAGGGCCGCGGCGCGCAAGTCAGGGCACAAAGGATGTCGGACACGGCTGGACATGGCGAGACGCGCGTTGCCGACGCCCCGGCGGGCAATTGGGTCGACCGCTATATGCCGGCCGGCTTTCGGCCCTATCTGCGGCTCTCGCGGGCCGACCGGCCGATTGGCACTTGGCTGCTCTTGTGGCCGTGCCTTTGGGGCGTTGCCCTTGCGACCTCCGCCGAGCACGGCAAATTTCCCGATTTGAAGCTCCTGGTGCTGTTTGCGATCGGCGCCTCGGTGATGCGCGGTGCGGGCTGCACCTATAACGACATTATCGACCGCGAGATCGACGCTAAGGTCGCGCGCACGGCAAGCCGGCCTCTGCCCTCGGGCCAAGTTACGGTCGAGCGCGCGATCGCCTGGATGATGCTTCAGGCGCTGCTCGGCCTTGCCGTCTTGGTCACGTTCAACGCAACGACGATCCGCTTGGCGCTCGGCTCGCTTGCGTTGATCGCCGCCTACCCGTTCATGAAGCGCATCACCTATTGGCCGCAGGTGTGGCTTGGCCTCACCTTCAATTGGGGAGCGCTGGTGGGGTGGACGTCTGTCACCAACTCGCTCAGCGCGGCAGCGTTCTGGCTCTATGTCGGTGGCATTTTATGGACGATCGGCTACGACACGATCTACGCCCACCAAGACAAGGAGGACGATGCGCTGATCGGGGTCAAATCGACGGCGATCAAGCTCGCCGATCGCACCAAATTCTGGCTGCGTGTGTTTTATGGCGGCGCCTGGATTGCGTTTCTCGGGGCGATCATAAGCGCAGGTGGCGGCTTCTTCGCCTATGTTGGGCTCTTGCTCGTCGGCATTCATATGCTGTGGCAGATCCGTTGGCTGGACATCGACAACCCGCAAAACTGCCTGATGATCTTCAGCTCGAACCGGAATTTGGGGATCATCTTCTTCCTCGGGCTCGTGCTTGGCCTTTGGCTGTGATTTTGGATTGCGTAGTCGGCTCTTCCCCCTCCCTATGGGAGGGGATGAAGGGGAGGGATAGTGCGGTGACAACAAGCCCTCCCCTAGCCCCTCCCTGAGGGAGGGGGACAGAATTCGCAAGAATGTAGGGGGATGGAAAACATGTACGCTTTAGCACTCGTGATTTCACTTGCACTCATTCCGGCGGTTGCCGTCGCAGCCGACGCAGCTCTCATTACACCACCCGCGGCGCAACCGGCCGGCTATTTGCCTATCCCTGGCGCAGCGGTTCAGCCGGACAAGACCCACATCTACAAGGCGATCTTCGACGCAACGAAAATTGCCGAAATGCCCGACAAGATCGTGCCCGCGATCGAGATGCTTGGCATCGAGCAGGATGCGCTTTTGGGTTCGGGCGGCGTGCCTGCAAAGAACCTCAATCTTGCGATCGTCTTTCATGGCGAGGCGATCGACGCCGTTTTGAATGATGCCGCCTACAAGACAAGGCACGGCGTCCCAAATCCCAATCTGGGGGCGATCGCCGCGCTCAAGAAGAAGGGTGCGGAGGTTCTTGTTTGCGGTCAGCAGATGCGCATCGACGGCATCACACCCGCAATGCTCTCGCCCGATGTGACTATTGCAAGCGACGCGCTCATCGTTCTCATGACCTATCAGAATCGCGGTTATGCGCTCATGAGCTTCTAGCGACGTGTCTGTCGCTGAGGCGTGGATCCTCCACCTTCGTGGAGGGATGACGGCTCGAAGCATGCCGCACGAAATCTCGCTCGATCTGATTTATTCCTTGTATGTGCCCCCGCTGCGCTTCACAGTGTGCAATGCAAGATCTTGGAAAGACACGAGATGCATCCTGCGGAGACAGCCGCCGACTTTGTCATGCGCCATACGCGCGCGAGCAGGCCGCCGCTTGTGCCCGAGATCGAGCTCTTGCTCGGCAACATGGTCATTCCGCTTTGGCAGCTTGTCGAATCCGAGTTCGAGGTACAGGGCCTTGCGCCACCCTATTGGGCTTTCGCTTGGCCTGGCGGCCAGGCACTCGCGCGCTTCATTCTCGATGACCCCGCGATCGCACGCGGCCGCACCGTACTTGATTTTGCCTCAGGCAGCGGCATTGCCGGCATCGCAGCCGCGCGCTCCGGAGCGCTCTCTGTTTTATGCGCCGATACAGACCCCTTTGCGGCCGCGGCATGCACGCTCAACGGCGTGCGCAATCGAGTTTCGCTGCACACAACGACCGACGACCTGATCGGATCCGATCTCGTGCCCGACTTGGTGCTTGCAGGCGACATCTGTTACGACCGCAACATGTCGTCGCGATCAGTCAAATGGCTTGAGGAATTGGCGCTCAAGGGTGCGACAGTTCTGCTTGGCGATCCCGGGCGCGATTATCTGCCGAAGACTGGCCTCGCGCGCCTCACTGACTATTCCATCAAGACGAGTCTTGATCTCGAAGACCGCGAAATGCGCCGCACCGATGTTTATCGGCTGACCGCGTGAACCTCGCGCACCGTTAGCAACTCGTTCACGACTGCCTGGAAATTCATCAGGCGCGCCAATTCGGCACAGCGGAGAAAGCTGCGGTTTTACGCCATTGTAATTGCTCACGACTATTTTCTTACCTGGTTGAGAGCGAGCGATTTGCGTCATGCCGCAGCGTGCCAGTTCCGAGAAACGACTTTCGCACGCAACGGCCGAGCACGGCTCCGAAGTCGATGCGCTCCATCTCTACCGGGATATGTTCGAAAATGCCCTCTGGGGCATCTTTCAGACCACCGCTAACGGTCAGTATCTGCAAGCCAACCCTGCGCTCGCGCGCATTTACGGCTATTCCTCTCCGGAGGAAATGCTCTCGCGGCTGACCAATATCGAGCGCCAACTCTACGTCGATCCGAACCGGCGAGCCGAATTCATCAAACAGATGAACGAGAAAAAGGTGATCTCCGGATTTGAATCGGAGATCTATCGCCAAGACGGCAAGGTGATCTGGATCACCGAGAATTGCCGCGAGGTGCGTGGAAAAGACGGCGAGCTGCTGTACTACGAAGGCACCGTCGAAGACATCACCGCGCGCAAGATGGCCGAGACCGAATTACGGGTCGCCAAAATTCAGGCCGAAGCGGCCAATCGCGCCAAATCAACCTTTCTTGCAAATATGAGCCACGAGCTCAGAACGCCGCTTAACGCGATTCTGGGATTCGCTGAGATCATCAAAGATCAGCTGCTCAACCCGATTGGCGACGAGCGCTACATCGAATATGCGCGCCACATCCATTCGAGCGGTACGCATTTGCTCGAAGTGATCAATGACATCCTCGACATGACCAAGATCGAGGGCGGCCACATCAAAGTCCAGGACGAGCAGGTGGATGTCGGCGAGATCATGAGCTCGTGCGCGCGATTGATCGGCGAGGCGGCGCATCGTGACGGCGTGACACTCGATATCGCGGAGCCCGAGCGCCCGCTCACTCTGCGCGCAGATCCGAAACGCCTGAAGCAAATCCTGCTCAATCTCCTATCGAACGCGACCAAGTTCACGCCTGCAGGCGGCAAGGTGATGTTCAGGGCGCATCAGCAGCCCGGCTCAGCACTCGTGTTCATCATCAAAGACACGGGCATTGGCATGTCGACCTCGCAAATCGCAAAGGCACTCGAGCCGTTTCAACAGGTCGATAATTCGATGACACGGCGCTATGAAGGCACCGGCCTCGGCTTGCCGATCGCGCGCTCCTTGACCGAGCTTCTCGGCGGCAAGCTGTCGATCGATTCAACCACCGGCCGCGGCACGACTGTTACGGTGATTCTGCCGCCCGAGCGCGTGGTCGGAAGCGCGAGCTAAACTCAGGATCTCACTGAGGCCGGCAGAAAACGCAGATCTTGTTGCCGACAGGATCGCGCATATAAGCGCCGTAGAAGGTCTTGGAATCCGCAGGACGCGGACCAGGCTTGCCTTCATCGGCACCGCCCGACCCAAGCCCGGCTTCGTAAGCCGCATCGACTTCCGCTTTCGTCTTGGCTTTGAACGCGATCATTATGCCGTTGCCGGCACGTGCCGGCTGGCCATTTGCCGGCGGGCAGAGGAACACGTCTTGGCTGTCCGAACCTTTGGGACCATAGCCGGCCCAGCCCTTGTCGAAGAACTTGCGCTCATAGCTGATGGCCGCAAACACAGGATCGTAGAACTTCATCGATTCCTGCGTATCGAGCGCTCCAATCGTGACATATCCCAACATGCGCGCCTCCTCTCAATGGGCGCCAACACTAGCCCAACAACAAGAACAAAACAAGAACTTCCTCACGCGCCAATCCTAAAAGCGAGCCCTATGCCCGCTGTAACCGCAAGTGCGAACGCACCCCACACAGTCACGCGTAGCGTTGCCCTGAAGACGTTGGCACCGCCGGCGCGCGCACCAATCGCCCCCAATAGCGCGAGGAAGAAGAGCGCGGTGACAGAAACGGACGGCACCGTTGCGCTTCTCGGCGCAAGGAGCACAGTGATGAGCGGCAACGCAGCGCCGGTCGCGAATGTGGCCGCGGAAGTCAAAGCCGCTTGGACCGGCCGCGCCGTGGTCAGTGCCGAAATGCCGAGTTCATCGCGCGCATGCGCCTTGAGAGCGTCTTTCGCCATCAGCTGGTCGGCCACTTGACGCGCAAGTGCAGGCTCGACGCCGCGGCCGATATAAATGTTCGCAAGCTCCTGATGTTCGGCCTCGATATTTTCGCTCAATTCCGTCCGCTCGCGTGCGAGATCGGCGCGCTCGGCATCGGCTTGCGAACTGACCGACACATATTCGCCGGCCGCCATCGACATGGCGCCCGCGACGAGACCCGCCATGCCCGTCACCAAGATCGTCTCTCTCGATGCCGCGGCGGCAGCGACGCCGACAATCAGACTTGCCGTAGAAACGATGCCGTCATCCGCGCCCAACACGGCAGCGCGCAGCCAGCCGACACGCTCGATCACATGACGCTCGGGATGCAGGCGCCGCCGGGTCATTCGCTTTCTCCTCTTCGGGGAAGACAATCGGCTCACGGATCGATTTACGATAGGAGGCAGATCAAAGGCCTTGTCGCAAGGGTAAGGACACGCAATAACCGGCCATGGCCTATCGCTCGCTCCGCGACTTCATCGAACGCCTCGAAGCCGGGGGCGAGCTCCACCGTGTGAGAGAGCCGGTCTCCTCCGTGCTCGAGATCACTGAGATCTGCACGCGCCTTTTGGCTGAGGGCGGGCCCGCCGTGTTGTTCGAGAATGTTGCGCGCGTAGATGGTGGGCGCTCCTCGATGCCGGTGCTCGCGAATTTGTTCGGCACGGTGAAACGCGTTGCACGGGCAGTCACGCTCGGCGGTACGGAACGCACAACCGCGGCGGAATTGCGCGAAGTCGGCGAGACGCTCGCCTTCCTGCGCCAGCCCGAGCCGCCTGCTGGGATCAAAGACGCGCTTGAGTTATTGCCGCTTGCGCGCCAAGTGCTCGCCATGAAGCCGAAGACTGTCGGCAACGCGCCTGTGCAAGAGGTTGTATTACGCGGCGATCAGATCGATCTTGGGCAATTGCCGATCCAGACCTGTTGGCCCGGCGAGCCCGCGCCACTCATCACTTGGCCGCTGATCGTCACCAAAGGCCCGAGCGAGAAACGCGAGGACAATTACAATCTCGGCATTTACCGCATGCAGGTGACGGGCAAGAGCACGACGCTGATGCGCTGGCTGAAGCACCGCGGCGGCGCGCAACATCACGCGCGCTGGGGCAAGACGAAGCGTGAGCCCTTCCCCGCCGCCGCCGTGCTTGGCGCCGACCCCGGCACGATTCTCGCCGCCGTCACGCCCGTGCCCGATACGCTTTCGGAATATCAATTCGCGGGATTGCTCCGTGGGCAGAAGGTCGAGCTTGTCGATTGCGTCTCGCAGCCGCTGCAAGTGCCCGCGCAGGCCGAGATTGTGCTTGAAGGCACCGTGTCGCTCGACGATTACGGCGACGAGGGACCCTATGGCGATCACACGGGGTATTACAATTCGGTCGAGCGCTTTCCGGTGTTCACGATCAGCGCGATCACGATGCGCCGCCAGCCGATTTATCTCTCGACCTTCACCGGGCGCCCGCCGGACGAGCCTTCCGTGCTTGGCGAAGCCTTGAACGAGGTGTTCATCCCGCTGCTCCAGCAGCAATTCCCGGAGATCGTCGATTTCTGGTTGCCGCCGGAGGGCTGCAGCTATCGCATCGCGGTCGTCAGCATACGGAAGGCTTATGCCGGCCACGCCAAGCGCGTGATGATGGCGGTGTGGAGCTATTTGCGCCAGTTCATGTACACGAAATGGGTGATCGTCGTCGACGACGACATCAACGCGCGCGACTGGAAGGATGTGATGTGGGCGATCTCGACTCGCATGGATCCCGCCCGCGACATCACCGTGGTCGAGAACACGCCGATCGACTATCTTGATTTCGCTTCGCCCGTCTCAGGTCTCGGCGGCAAGATCGGGCTCGATGCGACGAACAAATGGCCGGGCGAGACAAATCGCGAATGGGGCCGCCAAATCCGCATGTCGGACGAGGTCATCAAGACCATCGACGAGAAATGGCCCCGCCTCGGCCTCCCCGGCACCGGCAGGCCCATTTGGAAGTGATCCGGTGATGGCGCTGAAATTCGACGACATCGTGGTCGACCTTGTCAAGCTGCGTGACTACTGCCTCAGCGACGAACATCCGCGCGGGCGACACAAGGCGCGCGTGTTCCGCTCCGCGTTGGGATTGCAGCGCGACGGTGCAGGAGAGCTGCGTGAAGCTCTGCTGAATGCTGCCCGGCAAGGTTCGGGAAACCTGAAAATGACTCAGTCCGACGACTTCGGAGACCGCTATGTTCTCGATTTCGCCATGACCACGGCAGTCGGGTCAGCCACCGTCCGATCGACTTGAATTGTCCGAACTGGCGAGAAAGTGCTAAGGTTTGTTACCTGTTATGTGATGTTGAAATGAACGACAAGATTCAGTTGTTAGACGTTGTGGCACTGACCGACGATCTCGCGGGCAGCGGGCTCGTTCGCGGGCAGGTCGGAACCGTTGTCGAAGAGCTCTCGGAGGATGTGTTCGAAGTCGAGTTCTCCGACGACGAGGGCCGCTCCTACGCGCAGCTTGCGGTGCCCGCAAGTAAGCTGCTGGTGCTCCACTACGAGCCCGAGCCTGCGGCATAGGCTTCCGGATTGGGCCGCCAAATCCGCATGTCGGACGAAGTGATCAAAACCATCGACGAAAGATGGCCCCGCCTCGGCCTCCGCGGCAGCGGCAAGGCCATTTGGAAGTAGCGCACATGCTCGATAGTGCGGATATCGTCATCTGGGACTTCGACGGAGTCATCAACCGCAATTATGACGAAAAAGGCTTCTTGTGGTTTCGCGATGTCGAAGCGGATCTCGGCATCTCGCACGAAGCTTTGCAGCAAGCGTTGTTCACGGGCCGGTGGGCGCAGGTGCTGACTAACCAAACGCACGTCCTCGATCTGCTCGCAGAGGTGCTGCTGCCACTTGGCTTCAAAGGAACGCCGCGCGAGTTTTTCGACTACTGGATGGAACGGGACTTCGCACTGGACCGCGAGATTTTGGCCCTAATGCACCGAATCAAATCGATCGGCAAGAAGCAGGCAATCGGCACCAATAACGAGCCACTGCGAACTGCTCTGATCTGGGAGAATCATGGAATGCGCGATGTGGCGGATCACATGTTTTCATCAGGATTGCTCGGTGTCGCCAAGCCAAACGCTGACTACTTCGAACGAGTGAGCAAGATTCTCGGCGTTAGACCTGAACGAATTCTATTCGTTGAAGACACGCCGAAGAATGTCGATGCGGCCCGCGCCGCGGGCTGGCACACAGTCGCTTATGGCGACTCGTCGAAAATGCAACTCGGGAACGCGCGTGAACTCTCGAACCTGTTGGGCATGAGGGTATGATGCCGAAATTCAAAACCAAGCTGCATCAAGTGGCGGACATGAACGCGACGGGGATTGTCGTGCCGGAGAAGATCGTCGAGGCGCTGGGCGCGGGAAAGAAGCCGGCGGTGAGTGTCACCATCGACGGCAAATACACTTATCGCGGGCGCGTCGCGGTGATGGGCGGCGACTACATGGTCGGCGTCGCCAAGGAGCATCGCGACAAGGCCGGCATCAAGGGCGACGACGCCATCGAAGTGGAAATAACGCTTGATGAAGCGCCGCGCGAAGTCATCATTCCACCCGAGCTAACCAAAGCACTCGTCAAAAAGAAGGGCGCGAAGGCCGCGTTCGATAAGCTCTCCTACACGCTCCGCAAGGAAGCGGTGCGTCAAGTCGAAACCGCGAAAGCCGAAGGGACGCGCGCACGGCGTATTGCGAAGATTATCAACAGCTTGAGCTAATGCCTGTTCGGCGCTACGGAACGTCATTGCGAGCGGAGCGAAGCAATCCAGATTCTGGATCGCCACGGCCGCAACGGCGGCCTCGCGATGACGACATGGGAGCGCGACATGAAGATCGGCAGTCTATTCAAGGTCGAGGGGCTCGTCACCGTTGTGACGGGCGGCGCGAGCGGCATCGGCCACGCGCTTGGCGAAGCGATGGCAACGAACGGCGCGCGCGTCACGCTGCTCGACAACAATAAAGCCGCGCTTACAGCCGCAGCTGAAGACCTGACCTCAAGGGTCAAAGCAATTGGCCCCACCCTCACCCGGAATGTTCCGCAAGCGGAACATTCCGGCCTCTCCCATCAACAAGGGAGAGGTGATGACAGAAGCGTCTTCGGCGCAGTTGTGGACGTGACCGACAAAGCGTCGCTTGCGCGCACATTCAATGCGATTGCCGAACGCGAAGGCCGCATCGACGTGGTATTCGCCAATGCCGGGATCAGCGGCGGCCCGGGCTTTCTCGGCACGGACGGCCAACGCGAGCCATCGCGCGCGATCGAGAACATCTCCGACGACTTATGGGATCGCGTGATCGAGACCAATCTCTCCTCGATCTTCAAGACCATCCAAGTCGCCGTGCCGCATCTCAAACGCGCGGGCGGCGGAAGAATTATCGTCACCTCATCGATCTCGGCGATCAAGACCGAGAATTATGTCGGCGCGGCTTATGTCGCCTCGAAGGCCGGCGTTGCCCAATTGGTGCGGCAAGCAGCCATCGAGCTTGCAGCCTACAACATTCAGGTGAATGCGATCGCGCCGGGACCTTGCATCACGAATATCGGCGGCGGCCGCCTGCATGAAAGAGCAGCGCAGGAGTTTTTCGCGCGGCTGCATCCCAACCACCGCATGGCGACTCCCGAAGATATGCAAGGCGCGGCGCTCTATCTCGCCTCACCCGCCTCGCGCCATGTGAACGGCGCATCCATCGTCATCGATGGCGGCTTCTCGCTCGGCATCGCCGACTAACGATCCGCCTTGGCTCGGGGCCACGCCCCAAATTCATCCCTTCCATAGAAGGGCCGCGGCTGCGCCATAGAATATCCCAACTGCCCGACTCTCCTTGAGATAACGAAAACAAGGAGAGGATCGTGAAAATCGCTACGAGCGTTTTGTTTTTTATCGCCGCCTCGCTCACTGCGCTCGCAGTCTTTGAAACCTGGCGTGTTTTTCAGGCGCGATCGCATACGCCCGAATTAATGCGCGCGGCTCTTAAGGATCTCGATCCGGGCATTGCGGCGATGAGCAAGGCACGCGTACAC
>JBAQHC010000382.1:0-3977 GCA_049288095.1 Alphaproteobacteria bacterium
CTCCTAGCCTCCCCCAGAGGGGGAGGGACCAGATGTGAGATCACTCCGCTGCCGAATCTGCGCGAAGCGGTGACGCAAGAAGAAAATTGGGGCCAAAAGCCCGAGCCCCCAATGGATAAGGCTCGTCACTTGGCGCGCCCCTTCGCCGCCAAGGTAATAGAGCAGATAGCCGCTGACGATCATGATGAGGAGCGCGCCGGCCATGGTCAGGCCGGAGCTTCGCCGGTGTCCGGTCGGCCAGGCGCGGCCGATGTGACGCTCGAGAAGCGCGCCGAAAATGAAGATCGCGATGAAGGCAAAGGCCGCATGCGCCGCGAGCACCCAAAATTCAGCGGGTTGCGGCGTCGGGCCAAACGCGCCCTTCTGCATCATGAAGTAATGCAGGATCAGCCAAGCAATGCCGCTAAGCCAAATGCCAAGCGCGACAGCGTAAATTGCAAAGCGCCAAGGAGCTGAGAGGCGCGCGGGCAATCTCGGTTGCGAGGCGCGGCTCGCACTTTCAGGCGGCCCGTCACTCAATCGTTTCAACACGATATATCCCCCAAACGTAGCCATTCACCGCCGGGCTCGTGCATAAACGCAATTGCGCCGAATTTTTGAAGCAGCGATGCGCTTGCCGCGCCGAGCGCGATGACTGGCTTGGTGAGCGCATCGGCGAGCGCGCAGGATCGCGCTACGACCGAAACGAAGCGTGGGGTTAGGCCCTGTTCGCGGCGCCGCCCATCGCGATGCTCAAGCGAGGCTTCGCTGCTCGCAACGCTCGCGTCTTGAAGATTGAGCAGCGATGTGTGGGCGGAGCTTCCGAACAAGGGACGAAGTTCGATAGGCTCAGACGCCTCCCCAATTGCGCGTAAATCACCACCCGCATTAACGACGGCATGCTTTATGCCATGCGCGAGCAAGGCTTCCACCGCGCGATCGATCGCATAGCCTTTGGCGATGCCGCCAAGATCGATCCACAGCGGCTTCAGGAAGCGCACGCACTCATCGTCCAGAAGTTCGATGTCTCGGCCGCTCGCATCATCGTGCGGGACATGAATGGCGGGCGAGGGCAGCAGATTGTTGCGGACTAGCTCAGGCGCGACCGTGATGTCGAAACATCCGCCTGATGCTATCATCATCTCGTGCGCGAGCTGTAGCACTTCATGAGTGTACGGGTGCACTTCGATTGGGCGCTTGTGAGCGTCGCGGTTGAGCCGCGAGACATCGCTTTGAGGTTCGTGAAAACTCATCAGAGTATGGATGAGCGCGATTTCCTGGAAAGCGGCATCAATGGCGCGGTGCGCCACCACTTCCTCGCTGGCACCGGTTACGCGCACGCTCACGAAAGTGCCGAGCAAGGGTTTGGCGCGCTCAACCATGGGCGATAACGATGTTGTAGGTCACGAGCAGCCGGCGCACGCCATCGGTTACGTGCTTCGACGAAAGCGTTGCGCCAGATATGTTCTTGATGTCGCCACCGAGCTTGACGGGATCGCCGTTCGTCTTGCCGAGGAATTGCGCGCGCCAACCATCGTCGCGTACCCCGTCGCCATAAGCCTCGCGATATTCCAGAATCTCGAGCCCGACAACTTCGCCGTTCGCATCGAGTCCGAGCGCGAACGGAATGAAATCGTGTTTGCCGACGACCTCATCGACGAGGAACCAGCCGCCGGTCGAAACGCGCCAAAGCTTCAGCGTGCGTGAGCGCACATTGACGCCCGAGGCCTTTTCGATCGCGCGCACTTGATCGTCTGTCAGCGTGCGGTCATCGGGCGTGAAACTTGCGCCCTTGAACATCAAGCTCTGCGCCTGCTCGATGCTCAAATAGATGGTTGCGTGCGCGGGTTGCGCGAGCATCAGCGCCGCCGGCACAAGGTAGAAACGGACATTCATCGCGCCAACGACCCTATTTGAACGTGTAGCCGATCTTGAGGCGCAATCCGTCCCACTCGGCGTGCTCATCACCGAAAAGGAGACTGCCCTTCTGTTCGAGCTTGTTGTCCTCGCTGTATGCGACCGAGCCGATTTGGCGGAGCGCGGAAAGCGTGAACCACCAGCGCTCGCCGCCATAGTGAATGTTGGGGCCCAGGAAGAAAGCGGTGTGCTCTTGATTGGAATGATCGAGCGTCCAGCCGCCATATTCATTGTGATTGCGGAATTCGAGTCCGACCGACCAATTGGGCACGAAGCGGTAAGACGCGCCGAGATCGAACTCAGCCATGGTGTCGTCTTCCTTATCGGGCGAGGGCACATCGGTGCTGCCAGGCGGAACGAGATTGCTGCCTTGCTCGTGTTCGAGCTCAACCCAGAAATTTCCGGCGAAGATGAGCCGATCATCGAGGAAATTCTTTTGCGCGATTGCGCGCATCTCAATTCCGGATTCGCGTGGCCCGAACTCCGGCTCAATGTAGAACGCAAGGCCGAACGGATCGGTGTAAGGGCTCATCACGCGATAAATCGCCTCGAATGAGACGCCGTCCCACCGCGCTTGGCTGTAAGGCTTGGTCGGGTCGTGATCCCACGGCACCTCGATGCCTTCGGTCAGATGGCGCACACTGTTGGCGTTTGCGTCCGAGTAGGACCAGTTGAGATAGGCAGAGACCTGGAAATTGTCCTCAAGGCCGTATTCAAGCTCGGTGTTGAAGTGCAGGTGATGGAAGTCGCCATAGGCCTGGCCTTCGCGGTCGGTGATCCATTGCTCGATCTCGTACTTGCCTTTGGGAAGAAGGTCGGTCGTGTAGACATAGCCGAACAGCGCTTCATCGGCATGTGCCGCTGCCGCGGCCCCGACCGCTAGGAGCGCGCCTGCCCACAAACCCCTCAAACCCATTCGCGTCGTCATCTAAGCCCCTCCGAAGCGTGCAAATGCGAGTAACTATCATTTGCTTCGAGGGGAACTTAAATAGCAATGCGACTTATTTGCAAGTGTGTACCAGGCTTGACTTGAGAAGAACAAAAAGAGAACATACTTGGCGATGACTGATTACAAGACAAGAGAAGATGCGATTATCCGCGGCGCCAACTTCGTGCGCATGCGAGCGCGGCAGCTCGATGTCGCGTTGCTCAATTACAGGCTGGGGACGGCCCCACAGTCGGCGGTGATCGATCAGCTTTCCCGCTTTCAAAACGAGAATGGCGGATTTGGCCGCAGCCTTGAACCCGATCTCGCCACGCCTGCATCAACTGCAATCGCGACGAGTGTCGCGCTCCGTCATTTCTGTGATGTTGATGCACCGGTAGACACGCCAATCATCGCCGGAGCTTTGAATTGGCTGAAGTCGAACTTCGACTGGCAGAGAGGCGCCTGGCCAATCATCAACCGCGACGTTGATCTAGCGCCACATGCGCCGTGGTGGAATTTCGGCGATAATTTTGCGCAGAGATGGAACGAGTTCCGTTACAATCCGACTGCAGAGCTGCTCGCGGCGCTTTATCGTTATCGAGAGAGTGCCGACCCAAGCATCGTGGGGACCGTTGAGGAGTGTTTGCTTCGCTCGCTCCAATCAAATCCACCGGCAGAAGCCTATGACCTCAGATGCGCGGCAAAGCTGATGCATGCGCCGCACACGCCGCAGTATCTTCGAAGCCAGCTTGAAGCGACGGTTCTTGAAGCCGTCGGCTCTCACGATCAAAACCATCCGCATCTTCCCTTTCTTGAGATCGCAACAACGCCGCAATCGCCGGTCGCCCGGGCTTTTCCCGAGAGAATTGGTCCCGCTCTCGGTGCTCTTCTAAAGGCGCAGCAACCGGATGGAAGCTGGCGGCCGTTCTGGAATTGGAGTGATATTGATGAGGCGGCTTGGATGAAAGCCGAGCTTCAATGGAGCGGGGTTCTAACGCGCCAGGCAGTCGAGACTTTGATCGCTTACGGCTAGACTAGTTTGCGATCAAGATGAAACACACACTCCGTCATGGCCGGCCCCCGAGCCGGCCATCCAGGAAAACAAGCATCGATGCCTATTGCTCTGAATGGCCGGGTCAAGCCCGGCCATGAC
>JBAQHC010000383.1:0-1532 GCA_049288095.1 Alphaproteobacteria bacterium
GGGTTCGGCCCGCCACCTTGGCGAAGCCTGGAATGTTGCTGTGAGAGTGCTGATTTGGCCGTGGGCGGCCAACCCCCGGCCAGTCGCTCTAGGAGGCCGCTGAACAAGGCGGTTCTGGGACTGGCCGCCCGCACGGGCCAGGGCGCGAGATGCGGCGTGCGGGCGCACGCGAAGGCGGATATTGGCGGGAAGCCTTGTCCCGGATGGTGACAGGCCGCCTGGGTGGCCTGGTGGAGGCCCCGGCTGGGGCCCGGTGACGGCGCGGATCGACGCCGTTGGGTGCCTTTCAGGCGGTCTGGGGCGCCAGAGCCCAGACTCCTGCCGTGCGGATAAGGCCGCGGCCGAGGAGATTACGCAGGTTGAGCCCGGCGGTGCGGCGGGTGAGCCAGGCGTTGTTCTTGGCGGTGCCGCGGTAGCGGAGTTTTAGGCGGCGGCCGCCGCGGCTGGCGATCTGGGAGACGACCCGTTCCACGTTGGGCCGGTTCTTGCGGTACTTCTCCCGTAATTCAGGGTGGGCGGCCCAGTCACGACGGGCAGCGCGAAGCATGTCATCTTGTTGGTGCAGAACGATTTTGCGGCCGGTCTTGGAAGTGGTGCACCGCGTGAGCAGAGGACAGTCGCGGCACAGCGCACCAAAGCTGGCTACCCGGGTCCGGCTCAGCGGGCGGGTGATGCCGGCCGGGCAACCCACCGTGCCCGCCTGCTCGTCGATGGTGAAGTCGTCGACGGTGAACCCGCCCTCCACGGGCGCGGTCAGC
The DNA here is from genome assembly GCA_049288095.1 of Alphaproteobacteria bacterium. GTDB lineage: Bacteria > Pseudomonadota > Alphaproteobacteria > CAWBKL01 > CAWBKL01 > CAWBKL01. Next base: position 759 of record JBAQHC010000383.1, read on the forward strand.
GGCTTGGGCTTGATCACGGCGTCGTGCCCGACGTCGTCGATCGCTGCGCGCAGATCCCCTGTGCCGTAAGCGGAATCGCCGTACCACTCACGGGCGCCGCCCTGGTCGGCGCCGTCGGCGGCCGCCACGTCGGCGGCCACGAACTTCTCCGCCACCCCCGGATCGGAGTTCTCCGTCCCGGCCGCCTTGGTGAGCGCCTCGTCGGTGATGATCCCGGTTTCCGGCTCCGCCGCCACGTGCGCCCGATACCCGTCGCGGCGGGCCTCCGGCGACTTGCGGGTGTGCCGCGCATCCTGGTCCACCGTGGATATCACCCGGTCGGGGGCGACCTTGCGGGCGATGCGCCACCGGCCATCGGTGCCGTCGGATCCCTCGGCGGGTTCGACGTCCTGCCCGGCGACCAGCGCCAGCAACGCCAGCGCCGCGGCCACCGGCTCCTCGGCCTCGTCCTCATCGATCCCGGCGAGCGCCTCCAGCAGCGCGTTCGCGTCGTTGACCAGGGCTGAGACCAGCGTGTCCTTGGCGCCGGGCTCGTCCCAATCGATCGCCGGCTTGCCGGGGCGGCGGTAGTCGTGCCCGGTGCACACCGCCGCGATCGCCTCGGCGGCGCCGGGCACGATCCGTCCGACCCGCCGGATCGCCGAGATCAGCTGGGTGATGGTGTCCTGGGTGGCGACCGCGTCGGCCAGGATGGTGGAATCCACCGCGCGTTTGCGGCGGCCACGTAGGACACCGGTCTCCGCGACCACCTGCCGCACCGCCTCGTTGATCCGG
>JBAQHC010000384.1:0-3093 GCA_049288095.1 Alphaproteobacteria bacterium
CGAAACGCGAAGCGTTTCGGGTGGGGGTGCTGAGCCGAAGAAGAGTCTTTGTTTCACCCCTCACCCTGCCCTCTCCCCCAAGGGGGAGAGGGGTCAGTGTGCTCACGCGTCCCAGTAATTGCACTTCATCGCGTAAGGCACTTGCGTCAACACCGCCTCGATCTGCCGCAGCTTGCCGCCTTTCACCTTGAACAGCTCGGCGATTTGCCATGTCAGCGGCATCTTCAATGGCGATGGAACCACGCGCCCATCGGCAAGCTTCATATCGCCGACTTGGCCCGAGTGATCGAAGAAGCCGAACGCCAGCACATTGCCCGTCACTTCATCGACGCACGGGAAGCGGCGGTTGCGAATTGCCGTGATGAAATTGAAGAAGCCGCTTTTGAGCTGCGCATCAGGCCCGAGCCGCACGATATCCGGCGCGCCGGCCTGGCGCCCATCGCTGGCGCCGCCCGACATGATCTCCGCAAGCCCTGGATTGCTCGTTGTTTGCGTGCCGTTTTCACGCCGCTCGCAATCGGGCGTGAAATGCACCGGATATTTGCCGGTGTTGCGCTCAAGGCCTGAGAAATAGGAATTCGCCGCGGCGACCAATTGGCGATAGCTGATGCGGTCTTCGCTCGCGAGCGGCTCATAGAAGGCCTCATGCGCGCGGCCCGCTTTCTCGCGCTCCGCCGCGCCATTGGCGAAATTGCCGCCATCGCCCATCGCCGGCGGATGCGTGATCAGCGATTCAATTTCGGTAATCGCGCCGTCTTCGACGCGCAAACGAGTTGCGTTCCATATCCAGCGGCCGACTTCTTCGACGGTGCCGATATAACCGACTTGCTGGTTGCGCTCATCGATGATGTCGATGCGGTATTTACCGACCTTGGTGTTGGTGCCCCAAATGCCGTCGCCGAGCTGAAGCGCCTGTCCGTTTTCGGTGTATTTGACATGGCCCGACACCGGCAGCCGGTTTGGCGCATGCCACCCCAGCGCATCGAGATATTGATCGGTGATGTTCTTCAGCTCTTCGCGATTCAGCAACTTGGGCATAGCTCCCCCCGAAATTCTGTATTTCGGCCGCCTTATAGGCAGCGGCTGAGAGGGACTTTAGGTGCAGATGCCTCTTCGGACAAATCAGAATTGGGCGTTAGGCCGCAGTTTCGCCGAATTCAGCTTCCGTGCGCGAGGCTTCGCCGATCGATGAGTGTCCATCGCCAACTTCGTGAAACTCGATTGATCCGACGGTCTTGCCGCCCTGGTGGTGCGGATGGGCGAGATGATATTTGTACGCCCAGCATTCGCGCATGAAATCGTCCCAATTGAAGCCTTTGGTTCTCTCGAAAAACCGATAAGGAACGATCAACTCATCCTGCGGTGCATTCGGATCAACGCGAAGGAGGCGGATGTGAATACCCTCAGATCCCCACGGCGAATGCCGCGAATTTCGCTGTCCCGCCGCTATCGCGGCCAATTTGATAAGGTCGTCCGCAAATAGGGGATTTGGTACGCCCAACGAATCGAACAGCGGCACGTTCTCTACATGAGTAAATGGAGGGCGATCCGGCGCTTTGCTGTCGTAGATGAGATCGACCTTCTCCCATCGCAGTAAATACAAGTATCCATAATCGTGCTCAACCGAGATGCCCTTGGGGCCACAGCCAAACTTCACTTCGCCGCCACCGAGCCAAATTGGCCTAATTTCTGAGAACTCATCGAACCAAATACGCCTGCGGCTCATCCGACGGAGGCGCCGGTAGCGCACGGCCAAGTCGATTGTCTTCGGCGGCTCGCGGCCAATGAGATACGAAACAAAGGACAAGCTCAGCACTGTGGACACGAACAAGATCGCTGCGACAAAGAACGGTCCTGCAGCGGTGGCGATCACCCCAAGACGGACGGCCGACTCATTGGCGTTCGTCAGATGCACAAGCCAAGCCAGGGCGACTTTGTTTACATTTACAACCGCCGTAAGCGCCGCCATTACGGCATCCAAGATCGAATGCACAAGCCGGGCGAGGGCGAGATTGTTTGCATTCACAACCACTGCAAGCGCCGCCAATACAACACCCGAGATCAAAAAGCCTGCAATCCATGCCGGCGAGCCTCCGGATCGCTCAATTTGCTCCCAAAAGAAGACGCGCTGGCAGAAATCTCGCCTACGATAAGGTCGCTGCTTTGAAACCTGGTGCTTGAACTCTTGCTCGGACGGAAAATCGGTGTTGACGAGGTCGCTCGGAAAACGCGCGGCCTCCTCGACAAACGGCTTACGCATCGCTTCAGTCACTCGCTGCCCCCCGCAAAGCAATGGTTGAATAGGCGCGATAGTCCGGCAATGCTTACGCATCGCCGGTTTCAGAGATGAATTTGTTTAGCCCGCAGCCTGATCAAATCTTTATTGTCGTTAGTTGATACGAGTGCTTTTACTCGTCTGTCACATTATTCATGACCGAGGGCGATTCAACCCGCGCGGGTGCAACAGTCACGGACAATCAACCGGGTGCGTCGTGAAATCGACACCGTTGATAGTGACCGCGCCGGTTTTCGTATCGATCTCCGCGCCGCCGAAATAGAGCTGCGAATAATCCGGCGCGGGCGGCCTCACGGTTTGCCCCAACCCCATCTCGATCTTACGCGGCAATCGCATGCGCGGGCCGGGCAAATCGGCCGGCACGTCGCCGGGCGCAGTGCGATAGGTGACGCTGGGATTTGGCGGGAGATCCGCCGGCACGAAGCACGGCCACAGCTTCGCCTCTGGCTGATGAGGCGGCGGGGGCGGAATCGGTGCGGGCGTGGTCGCGCCGGTTACGCCCATTCCATGCGCGGGATCCGGCACGAGCAAACCGTCCGGACCGACAGCGAGATTGAGCACCAAGGCGGCAAGGCTAGCGAGCATGGTATCATCCTCGCCGGCCGGCGTTGCGAAACCGCGAAGAAAAAAGGCCGTCCCGGGAGGAACGGCCTAGTCAACATTGGGAGGAAACGCCATCAAGCACGGCTAGAAGACCGATACGGCTCTAACCTGAGACCAAGCTTCCTCCTATGGTGCAGTGCACGCAAGCGCAGACTGCCGAATTTTTCACAGTTTCGGCCCGTTCCCGCGAAAAA
>JBAQHC010000385.1:0-1688 GCA_049288095.1 Alphaproteobacteria bacterium
CGATGTTGTCGGCGGTGATGCCTTGATCGAGCCCGGCATAAAAGCCGATGACCGGCGCTTTGAGATCGGGCGCAAGATCGATCGGCCACGGGCGTTGCTCCGGCGGCGGCGCGCCGGGCGCTGCGGCGCGTGCGACGAGCGGGCCATACCACGCGGCGCCCGCTTTGAGATCGGGAGATGTCGCGGCCATGGTCCAAACCGTCGAGCCGCCCCAGCAAAAACCCATGATGGCAATGCGTGATTTGGCGACTTCGCTCTGCGACTTCAGGAAGTCGACTGCGGCCTGGCTGTCGCTCATGATTTGCGGATATTTCGCTTGCGCGACAATTGGGAAGATCTTGCTGAAGTCCTCGATCTTCGATGGGTCGCCCGCGCGGTAGAAATAATCCGGTGCGATTGCGGCATATCCAGCCTTCGCCATGCGGCGGCAGAGATCGCGGATGTGTTCGTGCAAACCGAAGATTTCCGAGACGATCAGCACGCCGGGAAATGGCCCAACGCCTTCGGGTCGTGCGTAATAGCCCGGCGATTGGCCGTCCGCGACTTTGATTTTTACATCGGCGACAACAAGGCCCTTGGTGTCGGTGATGATGGTCGATGCCTGCACGGGACGCATCGAAAGCGCAAAGCCGACGCCGACCGCGCCGAGCGCCATGCGCCGCGTCATCGTCAAAGGCGGATCGAAATCGCCGTCCGGGCGTAGACGTAAGCCAGCCATGATTCCCTCCCTCATTGTTCTTCGCGGGGAGCGTTATATCACGAAGGCTGGGATACGCGCCTCGTGGTCAGGTTGATGCGTCCGCCGCCAGGAATGAGCCGCGACGTGCCGGGATAGATGCGATCGACGCCGTGATAGAAGCGTCGCGAAGCGCCGCCCAAGACCACGACATCACCCGATGACAGACGCAGCGATTGTGTCGAGCTTTTGCGCTCCGGGCCGCCCAGACGAAATAGCGCCGTATCGCCGAGTGAAATCGAAACCACCGGCGCATTCACGGCGAGCTCGTCGGCATCGATGTGAAGGCCGAGCTTCGCGCTTTCGCCTTCGTAGTAATTGACAAGGCACGCTTCGGGCGGATGCGGGTAATCGGCAAGCTCATCCCAGATAGCGCGCACCGATTGCGGGATTGGAGGCCATCGCTCGCCGGTTATCGGATGTAGCGAGCCATAGCGATAGCCAGTGACATCGGAGATCCAGCCCAGCGGACCGAGATTGGTCATACGGTTGCGCAAGGGCTGACCGGTGCGCGGCATCGCTGGGCGATAGAAGGGCGCGCTTTCGATGAGGCTCAGCACCTCGGTTGTGAGCGAGCGCGTTTGTTCGGGCGACAGGAAGCCCGGGAAATAGCGAAAGCCCGGCGCGGACTCGAGCATGAGCTCATTCGCTGAAGCCGCGCGCCGGGGCATTTCAATGGAAATGAATGTGGCCGGTGCCGTCCGGAATCGGCGTGACGGGCCGGTCGCCGGACTCGCTGCGGAGTTCGCCGTCTGCCGTGACATTGTTCCGAACGAATCTTGCGCATAGCAGAATGATGCCGATCAGCAGGAAAATGCCGGCCGGAGCGGCGATCCAGGCCGACATGGGTTGCCATGCCTCGGGATGCGCGTCGACTTCCTCGGGCGTGACCGCCCAGCACGCGGCACCCGCCGCGAGCAAGACAAACCCAGCGAGAGCAATCGCCCGGCCG
>JBAQHC010000386.1:0-3821 GCA_049288095.1 Alphaproteobacteria bacterium
GCTCCTACACCCCGCCGCCGCGCCGGGGAGCTTGTGATTTTTGGCACCGTGTTCTTCGACATGTTCGCTATCGGCATTGTCGCCCCAGTGTTTCCCCAGCTCGTGACCTCGATCACCGGGCTCAAAATAGCGGCGGTTGCGCAGCTTTTCGGCTGGTTCGCGGTCGTGTTCGGCACGATGCAGTTTCTCGGCTCGCCGATCCTGGGCGCGGCCTCGGATCATTTCGGCCGGCGGCCAGTGATCATCCTTTCGAACTTGGTTTCGGGTCTCAATTTCGTTCTGATGGCGGTCGCGCCCAATATTACGTGGCTGTTCATCGGGCGATTTATCGCGGGCTTTGCAACCGGCAGCATGCCGGCCGCCAATGCCTGGATTGCCGACACGGTACCGCCCGAGCGGCGCGCCGCCCATTTCGGCTTCATGGCTGCGGCGATGAGCTTGGGCTTCGCGCTCGGCCCGGCCGTTGGTGGCCTCTTGGGTGCGATCTCCCCGCGCGCCCCGTTCTGGGCAGGCGCTGCCTTCTGCATCATCAACGGTCTCTACGGCTATTTCGTTCTGACGGAATCGCTACCGCCGGAGCGGCGCACGGAATTCCATCCCAAGAACATCATTCCGTTCGGGGCGATTTACAGCTTTGCCAAGCGATACCCGAGGCTTGGCCAGATGTTGTTCGTGACCGTGCTCATGACGCTTGGCGGCTTTGCGATGCAAGCGATTGGCGTCATCTACACGAATGGCCGCTATGGCTGGGACACGACGCTCAACGGCTACATGCTTACCGCGTTTGGCGTTGCGGGCATGATCATTCAGATCTTTCTCGTACGCCCCGCGATCAAATTCCTTGGTGACCGAAAGGCGCTCGTCGCCGGTTGGTGCTGCCAGGCGACCGGACTCCTTTGGTTTGGTCTTGCCACGCAGGGAAAGTACTTCTGGTACGGCATTCCGATTGCGTGCTGCGGTTCGCTCGCTGGCCCCGTGTGGACTTCGTATATGACGAAGGTCATCAGTCCGATGGAGCAGGGGAGGCTCTCGGGTGTGGTCAGCAGTTTGCAGAGCCTTGTCACCATCTTCGCGCCACTCATGTATGCCTACATCTTCGCGCAAGCCATTGCGAACAAGCACTACCCTGGCGGGCCGGGCGCACCGTTTTTCTTGGCTTCACTTCTTCTACTTTCGGCAGTCGGGCTCGCCACTTGGATCACGCGCAATCGCGTGAAGGAATCTTCTGCTGACGTCCGAATGAACCGCGAAGAGAGCGCGCTCAACGCCACGCCGCTCGCAGACGCTCCCGATTTGCTTGAAGCCAATAAAGACTGAGAAGTGTCGGGCCGGATGTGATTGCGCCGGAATAGGCGAGTGCGATCGCGTCATCTGCCTTATAGACTTCGGTCTTGATGTCTTCATTCTCTTCCGGAAGGCCAAAGTGGCCTGGCTGCGCATTCGAAATGCGGCCGCAAAAGGCGGTTAAGTGCTCGGTGAAAATGCCCGGCGACGCGAAGAACTTGGCAATCGGCTCAAGTGCCATGACGGTGAGACCAGCTTCCTCGCGCGCCTCAGCGACCGCAATCCCGGCAGCGTCAACACCGTCCTTGTCCAAGCGGCCCGCGGGAATTTCCAAGATCCAAGGTTCGGCGCCTATCGCCCAAGGCCCTGCGCGAAATTGCTTGATGAGCACGACTTCGTCGCTTGTGGGATCGTAGGGAAGAACAATGACGGCTGGGCCGGAATCGAAACAATCGCGCGAGATCTCATTCGACCAAGTGCCGTCAAACCGGCGATAGCGCAGCTTGTAATTGACGAGGCGGCCATAGTTCGAGCCGATCATGCGGGCATCGAAAAGTTCAACGTCGGCATGCGGCGGCGGCACAATGATTTCGGAAGTCACGCTCAGGCTAGCTCTTGGATGTCTCGCCACACTTGAGCGAGATCTGTGCCCGGTGGCGCATCGAGATATTCCATGAATTGCCGCGCGGCGACAAGGGCGTGCGGCTTGCGCACGCGCCGCCAATCGCGAAAGTTCCAGGACTGAAACCGGTATCTTGTTGCTGGCTTGGGCCAGAATGCGTGGGCTATGACCTCGGTGTCACGCCAAATGAGCAATCGAACCGGAGAAAGTCTGTAAACATCGTCTTCATAAAAACGAATTCGGCGCCACGCTTCGGAGTCGAGTCGTTTCAAGAGCAGACCTTTGGTGACGGTGCCGCCGCGGCGGAGCAGAGGCATTGCCTCATCCGCAGCCAAGACTGTGCGGGTGTTTGGGGCCCGCGCCGGCATCGGGTAGAAGCACGTGAGAGATTTGCCGGCAACGGCCGCGAAAAGATCGCGGTCGCAGAGTGTTCCGTAGACGAATAATCTTTGAGGCGGGATGCGCGCGATCATTGGCGCGCGAGAGAAACCTGTGTCACGTCGATCGATCCGGCACGGAAACCGCCCTCGCAATAGGAGAGGTAGCACTTCCAGAGGCGCTGGAAGCGTTGATCGAAGCCAAGCTTCTCGATTTGCGGCCAGGCGGAAATGAATTTGTCGCGCCAGGCGCCGAGTGTTTGCGCGTAGTCGCGGCCAAATTCCACGCTTTCCGACCACATGAGGCCGGCTTTGGTGATCTGATCCCGCAAGACGCCGGGTGAAGGCAACATGCCGCCCGGGAAGATATAACGTTGGATGAAGTCGGTGCCGCGCCGATATTGCTCGAACATTTCATCGCGGATGGTGATGATCTGAAGGCCGGCGCGTCCGCTGTCCGTCAAAGCCTCGCGCACTTTCCTGAAAAAGGTCGGCCAATATTCTTCGCCGACGGCCTCGAACATCTCGATTGAGGCGATGCGGTCGAACTTGTCGTTCACGTCGCGGTAGTCTTGGAAGCGCAACTCGACCTTTTCGTTAAGGCCTTTCTTGAAGATGCGCTCCTTGGCGAAATCGAGCTGCTCTTTGCTGATTGTGATGCCGGTGACTTTGCAGCCGACCTCGCTTGCCGCGAATTCAGCGAAGCCGCCCCAGCCGCAACCAATCTCCAAGACGGAATGGTTGTCGGAGAGATTCATCGATTTGGCGAGCGAGCGATATTTGTTGAGCTGAGCGGACGATAAATCCTGCCCGGCGCCCTCGAAGCGCGCGCTCGAATAGGTCATCGTCGGATCCAGCCACAGCGAGTAGAATTCGTTGCCGAGATCATAGTGAGCGTGAATGTTGCGCCGTGAGCCAGCCTTGGTGTTGCGGTTGAAGAGATGAACGACACGCTGCAACAGGCGATAGAACCCTTTGCTCTGCATCACTTCCTGTAAGTACAGAGTATTAAGCGCGAGCACTTCGATCAGCGTCGAAGGATCAGGGCTGTCCCAATCGCCATCGATGTAGGATTCGGCAAAGGCGCAATTGCCGCCCTTTAGAGCCCGCGGCGCGAACCGGTAGTCCCGTACGATCAGAACGGCCTCCGGCCCTGGCTGGCGACCGCCGGCTTCGAGAGCGCGCCCATCGGGCAGGAGGATCGTCAAGCGCCCGATCTCAAGGCGCGACAGAATCTGAAGCGCTAGGCGAAAGCTCATCGGCACGGCTTTGAGCGTGCGCCATGTATCGCTTTCTACGCGTATCCGCTCTTGCGGCAGCTGAATTTTTGGATCGGCGGCTTTGTTGGTGCGCGAAAGGTCTTGGGTCATGGAATCTGCCCCTAGCGTGGCTCAGAGTTTAACACGCTGGTAACACTTTGTTGATGTTCGAATCAGGCCTCGGCCAGCGTCAAGTGCATGGCGTACGGCCGGCAGCGGCGCCCAGATCAGTGAGCACAATCAATGGGTTTCGGACTTGTGGTCCGGGTTGTTCGGGCC
>JBAQHC010000387.1:0-16203 GCA_049288095.1 Alphaproteobacteria bacterium
GCTTCGAGATGAGAACTCGCCCGTTCAATGTTCGCGAGTCCATCCGCCTTACTTGGCTATTGCGCGCTGATAGGCCGGGCGCTCGGTGAGCCGCTTGTAATAGGCGCGCGAATGCGGCGGGATGCGATCGCCGAGACCAAGCGCCTCCGCAAAGCCGAGCGCGTAGCCGACCGAGATGTCGGCGATCGTGAACTCGCTGCCGGTGACATAGGTTCGCCCATCGGCAAGCCGAAGCTCGACGGGTTTGAGGCGCCGCACGAACATGTCGGCGCACAATTTGGTCGTGAAATTCTCTTTGTCGCCCTCCGGCCCGAAACGGCCGGTTGCGAAAATCGTCGCAAGCGGCGTTGCCAGCGAAGCCTCGCCGAGATGCAGAAGCTGCAGATGCTCGGCATAAGCCGCGGGGTCCGGGCGTGGCCCGACCGTGAAAGACGGCGCGCCCGGCGGACGCGACGCCAATCGCATGCCGGTGATGTATTGCAGGATTGCAATCGACTCGGCCATCGAGACGCCATCGTCCTCGATGAAAGGCAGTGAGCCTTCCGGATTCTTAGCGAGAAAGGCTTGGTCGAACGGAAACGCGATGCGCTCAAGCTCGTAAGGCTCGCCAAGTTCCTCCATCAGCCAAACCACACGCAAAGAACGCGAACGCGGAACGTGATAAATCTTGATCATTGGCGGGCACCCCGTTGTTGAGGCGGAAGCTTGCCCCGCCCGGAGGCGCTAGCCAAGTCTAAGGGCGCTATTTCGCCTTCTGGCAGACGGCCTCGACATTGTTGCCATCGGGATCGATGACGAACGCGGCGTAATAGGTCGGCGTGTAATCGGGACGTAAACCCGGCGGGCCGTTGTCCTTTCCACCGGCAGCCAGCGCCGCTTCGTAAAATGCGTGAACCTTCTTGCGCGAGCGCGCGGCAAAGCAAATATGCACCGGGCCAGATTGCGCTGCCGGCACGCCGACGCCCGTACCGACCCACAAGCACACTTTGTCGATCGTCTCGCCGAAACCGACATAATGCCGTTTAGGTTTTCCGGGCGCGCCGAAATCATATTGTACGCTCATGCCGAGCGGAGCGAGCGCCGCCTCGTAGAAGGCGCGCGAACGCGCAACGTTTTTTACCTTGATGCCGACATGATCGAGCATTGCCGTCTCCCTTCTTCCTCTCGCCTCTCAGGCAGGATGCGCCATCCGGCTTCGCGCGGATAGCTGCACGGCTCTTGCACTCTCCTCTGTCGACGGCCCTTCTCCGGCGCCTTCCTGTTCCTTTGCGGGACACTCAGCGCCTGTAAGCGGCTCGGACAGTCAAAGGAACACGCTATGTCCCAGCGTTTGCCGCTTGTCTTCTCCCTTGGCGCGCTCAGCCTGCTCGCGAGCGCATTGCCGAGCTACGCCGAGGTAACGCCGATGCACCGCCCGCCCGCCGTGCCGCCGCTCCCGGTGCAAACACAGCAGGCGCCGCCCGCTCAGGAACAACCCGCAGATCCGATTGCGCTGAAGCGCGATGGTGGGGCGCAAGGCCTAGCCGACATTGCGCTGAGCACGCTTGGCCACGGGATCGATTTCGGCCATCCGGCGCCGGCTCAAATAGCGCTCACCGCAGCAGAGCCGGCCGACCAGACCGCCCGGAACACGCAAACACAGACACCAGACGCAGTCGCGCTCAAGCGTGATGGCGAAGCGCGGGGCTTCGCCGACATTGCGTTAAGCACGCTTGGCCGCGGGATCACTTTCGGCCAACCGGCATCGGCCCAAATAGCTCTTGCCGAAGCTCCACAAGAGGTGGCGAAGCGGGTTGATCAGACTGCAGCGAACGTACAAGCACAGCCCGCGCAGGACGCGCCGAGCGCGCCCTCGGCCCAATCGCATGGCGATATCGCGAACTTCCTTCCCGACATCGACTTGAAGAGCATCTCGCAAGACCCCGGTCTCGGCTACCACGCCTCGATCGCGCCATTCACCGCTGAAGAGGCGGTGGCCGAAGCCGCGCCTTCAAGCGAGAAAGCCGCAACGCTCGCGGCTCCGGATGTCACGCCGAGCTTGAAGGTAACTGTGGCGTTCAATTACAGCGAGCCGCTTTCGCTCTTCATCATGCCGGCGGAAGAGGAGATTACCGGCGCTACGCATATTTCGAACGAGTCGCCGCCGACGAAGCCGCGTCAACGCCCGCACAATCTCATCGCCTCCAATGAGGAGCATGCGAGCGAGGCGAGGCCGCTTGCGGCGAAAGGCGAGCCAGTCTTCGAGCTTCGCCGCTAATACACCTGGCAATCAGTGTGACCCACCTACATTGTCATGGCCCGGTTTATCCGGGCCATCCAGATTCAATGCGACAAAGATGATTCTGGATCGCCCGGACGAGCCGGGCGATGACGCGTTGTTGGGTTGCGATTCACCTCGAGACCGAAACGCGCTAGTCTTCGGTATGGCGCGCAGCTAGATAATCCGTAGACTGCATTTCAATCAGGCGCGATGATGTGCGCTCGAACGAAAAGGCGCCGTCGCCTTCGGGATAAAGTTCATCGGGCGGCGCGGCGGCCGAGCAAACCAGCTTCACCTTGTGCTCGTAAAGCTCGTCAATCAGCGTGATAAAGCGCTTGGCTTCGTTGCGCTCGGCTGGCCCGAGCTTCGGGATATCGTCAATAATGACGGCATGAAACGCCCGAGCGAGCACAAGGTAATCTGCAGGGCCGCGCGCTTCGCGGCAGAGCTCATCGAATGAAAAACGCGCAACGCCTTTTGCCGCGCGCGAAACAACAAACACGCGGCCCTGCACATCGAGCCTGAGCGGCGTCGGGCTTGCTTCATCCGTGAGCTGGTCCCAGGCGCGATCGAGCAATGCCTTCGCTTGGCCGAGCGGTGCAACATGATAGACGGGCTCGCCTGCGAGCCGTTGCAACCGGTAATCCATGCTTGCGTCGAGCTCAAGGATATCGAGCCTGTCTTTGAGGAGCGCAATGAATGGTAGAAATAGCTGGCGGTTGAGACCATCCTTGTAGAGATCATCGGGCGCTCGATTTGATGTTGCGACGACGATGACACCGCGATCGAACAGCTCTTTGAAAAGACGCCCCAGGATCATCGCATCTGCGATGTCCTCGACTTGAAACTCGTCGAAGCACAGCAGCGTTGCGCCGCGCGCGATCTTTTCAGCAACCGGCGGCACCGGATCATCGCCCGCCTCTTTGACGAAATCCGGATCGCGCCGCCGCTCCGCCTCGCTCATCTTGCGCCAGCGCGCGATGGCTTCATGCACTTCGAGCATGAAGGCGTGAAAATGCACGCGGCGCTTGGGCTCGATCGGCGCTGAGGCAAAAAACATATCCATGAGCATGGATTTGCCACGCCCGACCCCGCCGAAGAGATAAAGCCCCTTGGGTGCGGGCGCTTTGGAGCGCGTTCGCAAAATGCCGGAGAGGAGGCGGCGATCGCTTGCAGGGTCGTAGCCTTGCAGGCGCCGAAACAGCACTTCGAGCGCCTCGGCGGCATGTGCCTGCGCGGCGTCGAAGGCGACTTCGCCGTTTGAGACGCGCATCCGATAGGCTTCGACCGGTCCCATAAGTCCTTGAGCGTGGCTGTCGGCGGCGCGGCGAGCGCTAGCATTTGCAAAAGCCGATCTCAAGGTAGTCACTCGCGCTAAATCGGGGCGGCGACGAGTGTCACAACTTCGCGTTAGGATCGCGTGAATTCAGTGCCCGTTGTTGGGCGCGACCATGCCAGCGGTGGTCTGTGTGAGCGCGGCTTTGACAGCGGCAAAGCTCTTTTCGTCATAGCCGACCATGCCGCGCCAGCCATCGGTCTGCTTCCAGAAGAAGGCTGGAATCGCCAGCTCTTCACCATTCGCAGTGGTCACGGCATTGAGGTTGTCGATGAGCTGACGCATTCCCTCAACCGCCGCGATGCGCGAGGGCGAAGCATCGGCCGAGGCCGGCAATTGCGCTGTCTGATAAAACTGATCGGCCGACGGCGCTTTGAACCAAGATTCGAACAGCGTGTAGCTCCGGCTCAACGCAAGCTCGGCGATCATTGCGCGCTCGGGATCGGTCGAACGCGCCTCACCTTCATGATCGCGCCGCGCATAAACGATCCAGCGCGTGTCGACGCCAGCGGCGTCAAGCGCAGCCCATTCATGCTCCTTGAAGTCCGCACAGGCCGGGCAGGTGCGAAACGTCACGACATAGAGCACCGGGCCGCTGGTAATGCGATGAACGAAGGGCGAGCTCTCGAGCAAGGTCTGAACTTCGCTCGCGCCGACTATGATCTTGAATGGCTGCGGCGGCGCCTCCTCTTCGTCGGCATTGGCAGGCGCCGTCGCGACCGTGGCGCCGGTGATGCCTTCCCCCTTTGCCGCCGATGCAACGCGCGTCTGGCCGGTGATGGCGAGCGCGAGGCGCGAGGGCGGTGCCGCTTGGGTGAATTGCGGCTGGCCTGAAGGCGGCTCGACCAGGCTCACCACGCCAAACCAAAGGCCGGCGCCGATCGCAAGGCCAATCGAAAGAACGATAAGCCCGCGCCAACCGTCCATCCCGTCTCCTCACCTGACCGCTTACGAAGGCCGCCTGCTTAGCGCCCGGGCCCTTGCCCCGCAAGCCGCGCGGCGCCTTCGCCCACAGAACCTGGAGGCGATGAGCTTCTTGACATGTGCTGCACATGTAAACATGTTATGCACATGACCATGATCCAAATCCGCAATGTTCCAGAAGAGCTGCACCGTACTTTGAAGGCCCGCGCGGCCAAAGCTGGTATGTCGCTCTCAGACTACTTGCTGAAGGAAATCGGCCTTCTAGCCGAAAAGCCAACTTTGGAAGAATGGTTCGCCCGGGTAGGGGCGCGAGAACCGGTAAAGGGCGTCAGCCCATCGTCGACGGAAATCATCCGCGAACTGCGCGACAAGACGTGATCGTAATCGATGCTTCCGCGCTGCTTGAGACGCTATTAGACCCTTCAGTCGCAGCGGCGCTCCACAAAAAGCTAACTGCATTGGGTGAATTCCTTTGCGCGCCGCATTTGATTGATCTTGAGATTACTCACGCGCTGAGACGTCGGGTGGGTCTACGACAGCTCGCCTCCGACCGTGCAATCGAGGCGCTGTCGGATTTGAGCGCACTCCGGATCGACCGCTATCCCCACCTCGGCCTTCTGAAGCGCGTTTGGGAGCTACGGCAAAATCTGACGGCCTATGACGCGATCTATGTCGCACTCGCCGAGGAGCTCGACGCCCCGTTAATCACCCAAGATCTCAAACTGGCGAGCGCACCTGGTCACTCGGCAATCATCGAGCTGCTCTAGCCGCAACATTCACAAGCGCTTAGCTTGTCCAGCCTAGATTTTCGCGCTAGGTGAAAATTACCGGCGCCCGCAGTCGGCGCCTAAGTCGTGCTCCGCCCATTCCGCCTTTTACACTTCGCGAGGTCTCCCATGGCGCGCAACAAGATCGCACTCATCGGTTCAGGCATGATCGGCGGCACGCTCGCGCATCTGATCGGCCTCAAAGAGCTTGGCGATGCCGTTTTGTTCGACGTCGCTGAAGGCCTGCCGCAAGGTAAGGCGCTTGACCTTGAGCAATCGAGCGCGATCGAAGGCTTCGATGCCGCGCTCTCCGGCACGCAAAGCTATGAAGCGATCAAAGGGGCCGATGTCTGCATTGTGACGGCGGGCGTCGCGCGCAAGCCCGGCATGAGCCGCGATGATCTCTTAGGCATCAATCTCAAAGTGATGAAAGCCGTTGGCGAAGGCATCAAGCAGCATGCCCCGAACGCTTTCGTCGTATGCGTGACCAATCCGCTCGATGCCATGGTGTGGGCGCTGCGTGAATTCTCGGGGCTCCCGCACAACAAAGTTGTCGGCATGGCCGGCGTTCTCGATAGCGCCCGCTTCCGCCTGTTTCTTGCCCGGGAATTCAACGTCTCGATCGAAAATGTCACGGCGTTCGTGATGGGCGGCCATGGCGACACGATGGTGCCGCTGCCGCGCTATTCGACCGTTGCCGGTATTCCGATTCCAGATCTTGTGAAGATGGGTTGGACGACGCAGGACAAGCTCGACAAGATCGTGCAGCGCACGCGCGACGGCGGCGCAGAGATCGTCAGCCTACTGAAGACCGGCTCCGCCTTCTACGCGCCTGCCTCTTCGGCGATCGAGATGGCCGAAAGCTATCTGAAGGACAAGCGTAAGGTTCTGCCCTGCGCCGCTTATCTCAACGGCCAATATGGCCAGAAGGATCTTTATGTCGGCGTGCCGGTGATCATCGGCAAAGGCGGCGTGGAGAAGATCGTCGAAATCGCGCTCAACGCCGATGAGAAGGCGATGTTTCAAAAGTCCGCCGATTCGGTGCGCGGCCTTATCGACGCCTGCAAGAAGATCGACCCCAGCCTCGGCTGATATTTCGCCTCTCCCTTGATGGGAGAGGCCGGATCGCTGGCGCGCAGCGCCTTAGCGATCCGGGCCTTCGCCCGCCGTAGCAGCCTTTGTGCTGTGGTGAGTGCAATTGGCTTCGGCCCGCGTAGGCGGGTGAGGGTGCGGCACAAGCGACAAGTCTTTGATTCAACCCCTCGCCCTAGCCCTCTCCCTCAAGGGGAGAGGGGACAAGTTGCTCGCTTGATTGTTGGGCTCCGATCCCGCAAATAAGGCGCCGCGAATCTCGCCGCCGGGGTTTAGGTAATGGCCGAAAACGAGAAATTGGTTCCTGCCGATGCGCCCAGCGCGCCCGGACATCCTTCAGGCCATGTCTATCTCGAAGATCCCGAAGAAGGACCGATGAGCGGGCGTTCTTATCTCGGCCTGTTCAGCGTTCTCATCGTCATTTTCGGTTTCATTGCAGCGCTGGTTTATGCCGGCGTCGGCCCGCTTGAAGAGCACGCGGCCGAAGCACCTGGGGCGCCAACCGAGAACGCGACGCCAAGCGGAGCCGCGGCGCCTAGCGAAAACGCGGCGCCACAGAACATCAACGCTCCCGCGGTGCCTGCCGCGCCAAATGGCGGCTATGCGGCGCTGCCTGGTCCCGATGCCGTGATCACCAAGATCGCCTTCGGCTCATGCCTCGACGAAACCGGCTCGATGGAAGTCTTGAATGCGATCGCGTCGCAGAAGCCGCAGCTTTTCGTCTTTGAGGGCGACAATGTCTATGTCGATGCCAACGAGAAGGATGAAAACGATGCGGGCACGCACGCGGTGACGAGCCCGCTCATGATCCGCACAGCTTATGCGACGCTCGGCGGCCAGCCGCTCTACAAGAGCTTCAAATCACAAGTGCCGATCATCGCCACTTGGGATGATCACGATTACGGGCTTAACGATGCAGGCGGAGATTTCGCGTTCAAACAGGCCTCGAAAGAGGCCTTTTTCGATTTCTTCGCCCTGAGCAAAGACTCCGACCGCTACAAACAGGACGGCGGCATCTACACTTCTTACGCGTTCGGGCCGAAGGGCCAGCGCGTGCAGATTATTCTGCTCGATACGCGCTGGAACAGATCGCCGCTTAAGCCGAGTGATGCGCCCGGCACGCCGGGCAAGGAGCGCTATGTGCCGGACCGCGACACGAGCAAGACGATGCTTGGCGATGCGCAATGGAAGTGGCTCGAGCAGCAATTGATCGAACCCGCCGATGTGCGTCTTCTCGTTTCGTCGATCCAAGTCTTGGCCGAAAATCACGGCTGGGAACGCTGGGGCGACTTGCCTTATGAGCGCGACCGGCTGATGCAGGCGCTGAACGATTCGGACGCGAAAAATGTCGTCATCCTTTCGGGCGACCGCCACAAGGCGGCGATCTACAAGAACGACAACGCGCTGCCCTATTCGCTGTACGAGGTGACGTCGTCTTCGCTCAACAAACCACTCGATGCCGCAAGCGCGTCAGCGCCCGACGAAACCGACCCCCAGCGTCAGGATCCGTTCTACAAGGACGCCAATTTCGGCATGGTCGATATCGATTGGCAGGCGCATGCGATCAATCTCGAGATCCGCGACAAGACGGGCCAGCTCGTGCACGGCGTCTCGGCGCCATTTGCCGAAGATGCGCCCGAGCAAGGCCAATAATCCGCCGTCTCAATCGGTGCCTTCGTCGGCGCGCGGTGATATAAGGGCCGAATTAACGAGCGCGGAGCGATTCTCTCCGCCTCGGCGCTTTCGCCCGCGAGCCCACGGGGACCCACATGAACATTCACGAGTATCAAGCCAAGTCGGTGTTGCGCTCATTCGGCGTTCCGATTTCGCCGGGCGGCATGGCGATCACGGCGGCCGAGGCCGAGGGCGTTGCGCGCGAGATCGGCGGCTCGCTCTGGGTGGTCAAGGCGCAAATCCATGCCGGCGGCCGCGGCAAAGGCAAGTTCAAGGAAGCTGAGGCGGGTGGCAAAGGCGGCGTGCGCGTGGCGCGCTCGCTTGATGAGGTGCGCGAGGCGGCAAGCCAAATGCTTGGCAAGACTCTTGTGACGCATCAAACCGGCCCCGACGGGCGCAAGGTTCAGCGCGTGTTCGTCGAGGCCGCCTCCGACATCAAGCGCGAGCTTTATCTCTCCGCGGTCGTCGACCGCGCCACCGGGCGCGTGGCTTTCATCGCCTCGACTGAAGGCGGAATGGACATTGAGGAAGTGGCGCACAAGACGCCGGAGAAGATTGTTACCATCGGCATCGACCCGGCGCAGGGCGTCATGCCCTATCACGGCCGCAAGATCGCCCGTGCGCTGGATCTCAAGGGCGACCAGGTGAAGCAGTGCGTTGCGCTGATCGGCAATCTCTACAAAGCCTTCGTCGAGAAGGATATGAGCCTTCTGGAGATCAATCCGCTCGTTGTCCTCTCCAACGGCAACATTCATTGCGTCGACGCCAAGGTGAATTTCGACGACAACGCGCTCTTCCGCCACAAGGATATTGTCGATCTGCGTGACTTCTCGGAGGAAGACCCCACCGAGATCGAAGCCTCGCGTTATGACCTCAATTACGTGAAGCTCGATGGCACCATCGGCTGCATGGTCAACGGCGCTGGCCTTGCCATGGCGACAATGGATATCATCAAGCTTTACGGCGCCGAGCCGGCAAACTTCCTTGATGTCGGCGGCGGCGCGAACAAGGAGCGCGTGCAAGCCGCATTCAAGATCATTCTCTCCGACCCGAATGTGAAAGGCATTCTGGTCAACATCTTCGGCGGCATCATGCGTTGCGACATCATCGCCGAGGGCGTCGTCGCGGCGGCCAAGGAGCTCAAGCTCAATGTGCCGCTCGTCGTGCGCCTCGAAGGCACGAATGTCGAGCTCGGCAAAAAGATCCTCTCCGAATCCGGCCTTGCCGTGATCCCCGCTGATGATCTCGCCGACGCCGCGCAAAAAGTCGTTGCCGCGGTCAAGAGCGCCGCCCAAAAGCCGCGCGCGACCAAGGCCGGCTAACAGCCCGCCGCCCCAGGTGGCGCCGCGCCCCGGCAATGCTATAGTGCCGGGTGCGGGGTAATGGGGAGTGGGTCATGTTTGGGTGGTTCCGGCGTAAGCCCGGATTCGCGGAGTTCGCGGCGCCTGTTCGCGCGCGAAAGATCCAAAAATCCCTGAAGGCGGCGAATCCAAAGATTCTCGCCCCTGTTGGCTTCGAACGCACCGTCACAGAACGCACCAAGCCCCTGTTCGGGACCGAGATCGCTGAGAGCCAAAGCCTCAAATCGGCGCGCAAGGCTTTATGTGGCGCGAGGCCGAAGCAAAATCCCTTCAAAGGGGGAAGGACGTGACGGTTTATCACGGAATTTCACCGAAGGAATTTGTCGCTCACGCCAACAAGGCTGGCTTCAAGCCGGATATCAGGCACGACGAAAACGAAACCGCGATCATCGAAATGACGGTACATGAGTGCCGCACAATCGCGATGCTCTTGGTGCCGGCGGGCGGCGGCCGCTTCAACTCGATTCAGTTCTGGGTTGCGTGGAAGGACGATCTTTCGACCGACGCCGCCAATCATTGGAATTCGATGCGCCGCTATGCTTTCGCCTACAGAGACGAAAGCGGCCACGCCAATCTGCAGATGGACGTTTCGGTGATCGGGCTCGCCGACGACGGTGTTGATCACTATCTCGGCCTATGGTCGCACATGATCGCGAGCTTCATGAGCGAGATGGCGTAACGCTCGGCCCACTTCGTTTCCAAATTAGGAAGACGACGCACGCCGTCCAGGTAGGGAAAACGTCGGCCAGCGGCACGGCTTCAAGAATAAAGGTCGGTAACAAGAGCGGGCTGTAGCCGACTAAGGCGATCACTAGGATCGCGGTGACGATGTCGATCGCGATATCTGCCGCCTCGGCACCGATGCCGAAGAACAGCGCGATCGGCGTATTGAGAAACAGCTGCGCGCCATCCGCCGCGATTGCGACCAAGAGGGCCAGCACCGCCTTTGCCGTTGTGGCTCGTCGTAGGCTTTCGGCCAAGCTTTCATGATCCCTTCACGAACTCGCTGGGCATTGCGCCCTTTGCTTAATTGCGGGTCAAGCACTCGCCCTTTACAAAGGCGCTAGCCGGCCCGACTCGGAGAGCAGCCCATGTCCGTTCTTGTCGACAAAAATACCAAAGTGATCTGCCAGGGCTTCACCGGCCAGCAGGGCACATTCCACTCCGAGCAAGCGATCGCTTACGGCACCAAGATGGTCGGCGGTGTCTCGCCCGGCAAAGGCGGCACCACGCATTTGAACCTGCCGGTGTTCGAGACCGTTTCCGAGGCCAAGGCCAAAACCGGCGCGACGGCTTCGGTGATTTACGTGCCGCCGCCATTTGCTGCGGACGCTATCCTCGAAGCCATCGATGCCGAGATCCCGCTGGTGGTTGCGATCACCGAGGGCATTCCGGTGATGGACATGGTCAAGGTGAAGCGCGCGCTCGGCGGATCGAAGACGCGGCTCATCGGGCCCAACTGCCCGGGCGTCATCACGCCGAACGAGTGCAAGATCGGCATCATGCCGGGCCACATCCATCGCCCCGGCTCGGTCGGCATCGTTTCGCGCTCGGGCACGCTGACCTACGAAGCCGTGCATCAGACGACAATGGCGGGCCTTGGCCAATCGACTTGCGTCGGCATCGGCGGCGACCCAGTGAAAGGCACCGAGTTCATCGACGTGTTGGAGATGTTCCTCGCTGACCCGGCGACCAAGTCGATCATCATGATCGGCGAGATCGGCGGCGCGGCCGAGGAAGATGCGGCGGATTTTCTAAAGAGCGAAGCGAAGAAGGGCCGCAAGAAGCCGATGGTCGGCTTCATCGCCGGCGTCACCGCCCCGCCGGGCCGGCGTATGGGCCATGCCGGCGCGATTATCTCGGGCGGCAAGGGCAAGGCTGCCGACAAGATCGAAGCGATGAAATCCGCTGGCATCAAAGTCTCGCCGAACCCGGGCGCGCTCGGCACGACGCTCAAAGAGCTGCTTGCCGCCTAACGTGGCTTGGCTTCTTTTTCCGCCCCCCTCCCTCTGGGAGGGGTAGGGGAGGGATGGCCACGAACGTCAGCGTGTGTTGCAAATCCCCCTCCCTGCCTCCCCCAGAGGGGAGGGGAAAGTTTGGTTCCATATGAGTGGCTCGCCCTTTCACCGTATGATGATCAATCGGCGTCTTTTGCTGCAGACTGCTGGTGCAGCATCGCTTGCAGCAATTGCATCGCCCTGGACAGCGAGCCCCGCACGTGCAGCGCCGAGTCTGTCCTCGCCTTCGCTCGGCGAAATTGCTGGAAGCAAGGGTCTGTTCTTCGCCTCGTGGCTGCCTTTCACGGCATTCAATTTGCCGGATCAGCCGCGATGGTTTCCGAAAGCGCCGGACGAGATTGCCGACATCTATCGCTATGAATGCGCCGGCTTTGTCGGCAACGCAAAGAATGACGAGATCATGCTGGATGATGGCCGCCTGGATGGCGCGCGGCCGGTCCGCATCTTCGAGTTCGCCAAACCGACCGGGAAGCCGATCATCTGGCATGCGCTGTTCTGGAACCGCGCCTCGCCCTACATCGCCTCGATCAAGGATCGCAAACAGGGCATCGCGACGCTCAAATCTTGGATCCAAAACTTCCTGACGCATTGGGACAATTATCCCGTGCATTCGATCCAGGTGGTGAATGAGCTTCACTATCCCTGGAGCGACCACCAATGGGGCTATTGGACAAAAGGCCCGAAGGGCGCCCCGCACCCTTGGCTATCCGTGATCGGCGATGACGCGCCGGAGCTGGCGTTCAAGTTCGCGGCCGAAGTTGCGGCGCCCGGGACCAAGTTGATCTTAAACGAGCAGACCTGGGCGCTGACGAGCGGAAATTTGGGCGCTTATGAGCGCAACCGGAAACACATCCTCGCAACGCTTAGGCGCTGGCTCGACGCCAAAGTTCCAATCAACGGCCTTGGGCTCCAAACGCACATCACACCGGGCTTTGCCCCCATAGGCGCGCGGCTTTTGCCGAGCCATGGCGACTACATTGATCCCAAGGCACAACTGAAATTCTTTGATGAGGTCGCAGCGCTTGGCCTCGAAATCCACTTGACCGAGTTCGATTGCAGCGACATCTACCTCGCCGGCAAATCGCGTGCTGAGCGGCGTGAGGAATGCGCGAGTTACACACGTGCGTTTCTCAAGCCCTTGCTCAAGCACAAAGCTGTTCGCTCGTTTCAGCTGTGGGGCATGACCGACAATCTGCACGACAGTTATCTCGCCGATCCGGAGTGGGATAAGCCGGACCGGCGCTGGGGCGATAAGCCGACAGCGCCGCGCCCGCGCGAGGCCATGCCTTATGATGCCGGCGCGCAACCCAAGCCTCTGCGCGCCGCGATCGCCGATGTGCTCGCTGCGGCGCCTGCGCGGAGCTAAGGCCTAGACGATAAAGGGGTTACGGATCGCCACGCCCTCGATCACGGCACCATCGTGCAGATCTTCCGTGTAAAGAGTTTTACACTTAGCCTTGATCGCAGCGGCAACCAGCAACGCGTCGTAGAACGCGATTTTGTGTCGCTCTGCTACGGATCTCGCCGCATCGTGTATGTCGATCGTAAGCGGCACGATATCCGTCATAGAGAGCCCTATGACTTCGATCTCGGCGGCGATATCGAGCCAGCTAAGGCGAAGCTTTCGCCGCGAGACGCTGACGAACTCATTAAGCACCTGGACGCTGATGACACCGCCATCTCTGACGATCTTTCGGGCTGTTTCCCAGCGCGAATCACCCCGAGCCAGCGCGTAGATCAAAATGTTCGTATCAATGAACGCCCGCGCGTTCATTCGTCTTCCCGGTAGCGTTCATTGGCCTCCTCGCGATCGAACTTGAAACCAGGAGGCAGTGGCCTGCTAAGCTCGATAAGGCGCTTCATAATTTCCTCACGCCGCCTGTCGTCTCGCTCGACCTGGAGTTTGCCCGCGTCTTTGATGGTGATCTCGATCTCGTCGCCTTCCTTAAGCCCCAGCGCCTCGACGACGGCCGCGGGCAGCCGGATTGCCAAGCTGTTTCCCCACTTCGATACTTGCATTGCGGTCTCCTTAGATATACATCGCCAATGTATATCATTGGACGGTTAAGGCAATGGCGCGCATCAACGAATTCGGCCAACTAATCGGCGATGCTGTCCCCGGATGGACCCCTCGGCCTTATCCGCCAGCAACGCCGATGCAAGGCCGGTTTGGGCGGCTTGAGCCACTGAGCGCTACAAGCCACGCGGCCTCGCTTTATCAGGCGTTCTCGCGCGCACCGGATGGCCGGCTTTGGACCTATGTCCCGAGTGAGCCGCCGCAATCGCTTGGAGACATGGCTCAAGCCTTGGAGACGCGCACCAGCGCAGGCGATCTGGTGATGAACGCAATCCTGGATAGAAGCGGCAGTGCGCTCGGCTATGCCGCTTTCATGCGCATCGATCCCAAGGTTGGCGGCGTCGAGGTCGGCCATGTCGTGTTCTCGCCGGCGCTTCAACGCTCGCCGCTCGCAACCGAGGCGATGTATCTGATGATGCGCCGGGCCTTCGATGAGCTTGGCTACCGACGCTACGAATGGAAGTGCGATAGCTTAAACGCGCCGTCACGCCGCGCGGCCGAGCGGCTCGGCTTCAGATACGAGGGCACCTTCCGGAATGCCATGGTGTTGAAGGGCCGGAACCGTGACACGGCCTGGTTTTCGATCATCGAGAGCGAGTGGCCGGTGGTGAAAGCCGCGCTCGAAGCCTGGCTCGATCCGGCGAACTTCGATTCTACGGGCCAGCAGCGTCGGCGCCTCGAGGAGATCCGCGCCGCACTCGGCCAATAATGCGAGGAAGTACTCAGATTTCACATTTAGCGCGCGTGAAAGGCGGGGCCGTTCCGCTCGCGTTCACGGCCTGACAATCATTGTGAACGGCAAGAGTAGGCCGACGAGGGTGTCCGGGCTGGAAAATCCAGGGCCATCACCCAACCTTTAGGATTGCATTGTAGAGTTCTCGGCGTATACAGCGCCTATCCAAATTGACGAGTGAGAGGGGCGTGGGCGACTTCCGTCGCGCTTTCCGCGCCGTCTGAGATATGCCCGACGATTCACGCGGCGGCCGAAGCCTCAACGAATTGCTTGAGGCAACATCCTTCCTCTATGGCACCAACGCGCCGTTCATAGAGCTTCAGCACGCAAAGTTTGCCGAGAACCCAGGCTCGGTCGGGGCCGAGTGGCGGGCCTTTTTCCAGACGCTTGGCGAGCGTGCGCAGGACGTGGCGAAGAACGCGCGCGGGCCGAGCTGGCAGAAGAAGGGCTGGCCGATCCCTGAGAACGGTGAATGGACGAGCGCGCTCACCTCCGATTGGGGCGAGGTCGGCGCAGGGGTCAAAGAGAAGATTGAAGCCAAGGCCGCTGAAGGCGGCATTGCGCTGACCGAAGAAATGGTGCGCGCGGCGACGCTCGATTCGATCAGGGCGCTCATGCTCATCCGCGCCTATCGCATTCGCGGTCACCTGATGGCGGATTTGGATCCCTTGCATCTCGAGCCGCAAAAAATAAATCCGGAGCTTGATCCGGCAACTTACGGCTTCACCGACGCCGATCTTGACCGGCCAATCTTCATCGATCGTGTGCTCGGGCTCGAGACCGCGACGATGCGCGAGATGCTCGACATCTTGCGCCGCACTTATTGCGGCACGCTCGGCGTCGAGTTCATGCACATCACCGATCCCGAGCAAAAGGCTTGGCTGCAGGAGCGCATCGAAGGGGCGGATAAAGAGATCACCTTCACGCCCGAGGGCAAGAAGGCCATCTTCAATAAGCTGGTCGAAGCCGAAGGCTTCGAGAAGTTTCTCCAGATCAAATACACCGGCACCAAGCGTTTCGGACTCGACGGCGGCGAATCGCTGATCCCGGCGATGGAGCAGATCATCAAGCGCGGCGGCCATCTGGGCGTGCGCGACCTGGTGCTCGGCATGCCGCATCGCGGACGCTTGAATGTTCTCGCAAACGTGCTCTCTAAGCCCTATCGCGCGATCTTCCACGAATTCAAAGGCGGCTCGTCAACGCCTGGCGAAGTCGAAGGCTCGGGCGACGTGAAGTATCATTTGGGCGCATCCTCGGACCGCGAGTTCGACGGCAACCGCGTGCATCTCTCGCTCACCGCCAACCCCTCGCATCTCGAGGCGGTTGATCCGGTCGTGCTCGGCAAGGCACGCGCGAAACAAGCACAGCTCGGCGACACAACGCGCCGCATGGTGTTGCCTGTGCTCATGCACGGCGATGCGGCTTTCGCCGGCCAAGGTGTGGTTGCCGAATGCTTCGGACTTTCTGGCCTTAAAGGCCATCGCTCGGGCGGCACGATCCATCTCATCGTCAACAATCAGATCGGCTTCACGACCGCGCCGCGCTTCTCGCGCTCTTCGCCTTATCCGTCGGACATTGCGCTGATGGTCCAGGCACCGATTTTCCACGTCAATGGCGACGACCCGGAAGCGGTCGTGCATGCCGCGAAGGTCGCCACCGAATTTCGTCAGCGTTTCGGCAAAGACGTCGTCATCGACATGTTCTGCTATCGGCGCCACGGCCATAACGAGGGTGACGAGCCGAGCTTCACCCAGCCCTTGATGTACAAGGCGATCAAGGACCATCCGACCACGCTGGAAATCTACGGCAAGCGCCTCGTCCAGGAAGGTCTCATCAGCGATGATGATGCTGCGAAGGCCAAGGCCGATTTCCAGGCGCGGCTCGAAGGCGACTTCACGGCAGCAGATAATTACCGCGCCAACAAAGCCGATTGGCTTGATGGCCGTTGGTCAAACTTGTCT
>JBAQHC010000388.1:0-1517 GCA_049288095.1 Alphaproteobacteria bacterium
GGATTTGTATTTTTAGAAATGAAGATGAGAAACACTAGCAGCCGATCAGGACGGTCTCCTGTCAATCCATTTGGTCACCCATTCGAGGGCAAACTCTTCGGCAGCTTCGTGGCTCTCGAAATCCTCAGGCAGGTCGAATCTACGGTGGAGTTTCCACTTTAACTTTCCAACGCTCGGTCTCTGTATAACGTTTGGAACGTACGACGACTAACCTCTCTTTATACAACTTGCTCGCCGTTGCGGCGCCTCTTAGTCGAACCGGATCTTGGAGGGCAACCTGGGAAGCAGCACAGAAAGCAACGCTGGGGCGATGAGCCGGGGTTCTCGAATAAATGAGCCCCTACATTTAGTCTGAAGTTCTTTCTTATCTGAGGCATAATTTCGTTGTAAGTCAGTTGTTTAGGCGAATTATGGGGTACAGGCGCGTGGCTACACAGTAATGGAATCGAGCAGTTTGAGCGCGCGCTGTTGGATGGGGTTGGGTTGAGTCACGATCATAAAGGTCGGCGCCTTGGCGGGAGACCGCGCGGTGCGGCAGGTGTTACGCACGATCGAGGAGAGTTCTTCGAGTAGGGTGCGCAAGCTGTGCGCGGGAGTGCCGTCGCTTAAGGTGTGGGTGCGCGCCTTTTGCTCGGCTGTAGCCGAGCGTTTTGCGGGCGCGACCGGGTCGCGTTGGGACTTGGCGGCTTGATCTTCGTCGGCGAAGATCATCGCTCGCCACGCTTCGCGCATATGCCACTCGACGTAGTAGGCAAGCATGCATAGGAAGATGTGGGCGCGCACGCGATCAGAGAGCCGGTGGTGAATGGGCCGGACCTTGAGGTCGATCGTCTTCAAGGAGCGGAAGGCGCGCTCCACATTGGCAAGCGATTTATAGGTGCGCACGACTTGGGGCGCCTCCATGCTCTGGGCGGCCAAAGGGGTACGCAGGACATAGATGCCATCGAGAGCCGCCTCCTGCTCGACCTGTTGGCGGATCTCGAAGACCAAGTGATCGTCTTCGATCTGCAGGTCGAAGTGTTTGGCGACCTTGTACTTGTTGACGACCCGCCCGGTGCGCAGCCCGATCTTGGCGCGTCCGCGCAGTTTCTTTCCTGCCACCATGGCACGGACTTTTTCAAGCTCGGTTGAGGTCGCCTCCAATAAGGCCTGACGTTTCGCGGCGCGCAGCTTCGCCAGCGCCCAATTGCGGCACGCGATGAGCCGCTCACCCGGGTAGTCCGGGTGCGTGAACTCGAACAGGTTTCGCTCATCGAATAGGCCAAGCTGCAAGCCGCGTTGTTCGACCAGGGAGCGGATCTGCGCATTCTTCATCGCCGTGATCCAGTCCACGCCGCTAAGCGTCTTGAGTTCGTCAATGCTCTTCTGGGAGATCATCCCCCGGTCGCCCACCAGCACGAAGCGCTCGATGCCGAACTCACCCTTCAGGCGCGCCACCTGCGGCGCCAGGGTCTTGCTATCGGCGGTGTTGCCCTCGAACACTGACACCGCGACTGGACACCCGCGCGGGTCCGTGA
>JBAQHC010000389.1:0-3343 GCA_049288095.1 Alphaproteobacteria bacterium
GGCGCCGCCTTGATCGGTTGCTCATCCGAGGGGGGAGCAGGCGGCGGTGGCGGCGCCGCGCAGGCCGCAAGGCTTGCGAGAGCGATGGCGATCAGACTCAGACGGCTGGCATTCATGGCGGATGACCTGCGGCTCGCCCCCTAATCTAGCGTGCCTCTTGTGTCGGTCCAATTAAGGTTCTGCCCAATTCTGCGCGCTTGACCTGTGCGTCTCTGCCCCAATATCAGCTCCGCTCCCGGGCCTTCTGCATGTGCTCGCGCGCCTTCGACTGAAAGTCGTCGATCCCACCGCCGGCGTTTGCTGCGGCATTAATGACGCCTGCAAGTTCCTCGCGCGAGTTGGTGCGCGGAAACGGCGTCGCGGGTACCGGCACGCCAAGGAACTTGCAGAGAGGTTCCCAACCCTGGCTCGCTTCGAACACTAAGAGGCGTTCCTTGGGGATGGTGCGCTGAACTTCTTCGTTATGCCGCTTGAAGGCTTCGACCATGAATTTACGCTCGGAGATGCGTGAGCCGAATTCCTTCCACACGGTCTTCTCGAAGAACTCCTTCATTGGCGATTGCTTCAGCATGGTGCTGATCTTGTCCGAGAAGATCGTCTCCTGGGTCGATTCAAACCATTTGTCGGGGTCGCGCAGCGAGAGCAGGACCTTCGCCGCAGGATAGGCGACGGAAAGCTCGCGCCAAAAGCTGCAGCCCGGGTAATCGACGGTCGCCACATAGCCTTTGAAAATTGCTTCCCAGTCCGGCTTGCCATTGGCGGCCGTAACCCAAAGCGATGTAGCTTTCGGGTTCGCCATGACTTCCGCCATGTGATAGCAAGGCCCGTATCCGATCTGCTCGAGCGCCACTTTGAGCGACATTGTTCCCGTGCGCCCGAGCCCGGCGCCGATCAATTTAAGCGGCATGAAATCCTCTTTATCCGTTGGCGCGCGGGACCCTACACGATCATCAGCGCAAAGACGAGCGGAGTTAGCTCGTCGCCGCTGGCTCTTGCACAAAGAGCGTACGCTCCTTCTGGCGGCGCGCCGTGAGGTAAGGCACCTCGGTCTTTACGCCATTCACCTTGGCCTTATTCCAGCCAAGGAATGCATCCGCGGCGCCTACGTGATCGCCGGCATTGAGCTTGGCGACGACTGAAGAGCGTTCAAAAGTCTGATGACCAATATTGTAGCAAAGCGAAACCATCGCGCTGAATTCATTCTGCGTAATAGGCTCCGTGACCGCGCTCGCGACGCTGCCTTCGCACAAGCTCACATCTTGGCGCAAGAATTGTTCGGCCTGGGCCTTGGTGATTGTCATGCCGGCGGTTACGCCCCGCGCATGCCCGTAACCGATGAGCCACTGACCGGCGAGCTGATAAGCAGTCAGCCGTAGGCCTTCCGCGTTTTCGATGATCGCAAGGCCTTTCTCGTTGATCGTCCACGCATTCGCCGTCCGCTTAAGGCTCGTGGCGGGCTTTTCTTGTGCGGCGACCGGTGCAGCCTTAGGTGCTGGTGCCGGAGCGGGTGCAGATGTGGGCTGTGTTGCGCATGCTGTGAGCGCGACCAACAAGCAAAGAACGCTAAGACGACGCGACATGACCTCCCCACCACTTAAGACCCTAGGCGAGGATAGCTCAGCAAGCCGATGATTCCAAATCGAATAGGGCTCAAATGCGTTTCGATTTGTCAGCGCGCGGAAATTCAGTGGTCCGCAGGCGCGGGAAGCCGGGTCCGGCGCTTGATTGAAGCTCTGTTCCGTCCTTACGCGAATGAGGTCGGCGGCATGCCGACGGCCAAGGCGCCTGCGCTCGCATAGTGGCGCTGCGAGCTCACCATATGCTGCGTGGCCGTGTGGATGTCGCGCAGACGCCGCTGCAACGGCGATGAATCGTAAAGCGAAGTGCCACCGCCGAGCGTGTAGCATTTGTCGACAACGCGCGTTGCCGCTTCCGTCACCCACACATTCATCTGCATGCCGTCAAAGAAGAGAGCCGGATCGCCCAGCGTACCTGCGAGCGCGCGCTGCCAGTGGCTCTCGGCTTGCGTCTTCAAATAGGCTTGCGCGGCTCGCAGATCGCCTTGCGCGCGCCCGAGCTCATATTGAAAGACTGGCTGCTCGCGCATTGCAGCGCGCGTGCGATATTGCTGCTTGCCGGATCCGGCGAGCGCGCGAATATCGGCGAGCGCGCCTTCTGCGATCCCCACTGCGAGCGCGGCGTGGAAGAATGGAATGATCGCGCCGACCGAGCCGTAAAACGGTCCTTCGATGCAAGACGGGCCAGCAAGATCGAACACCATCCCTTCCGGGACGAATGCGTCTTTGAGCGAGACGTGGTTGCTGCCCGAGCCCTTAAGGCCGCTGACATACCAAGTGTCCTCGATCGCCCAGGCACTCGCCCGCAGCGTGACAATTCTCTCCGTGGGCTGACCATTGGCGCCCAGGATCGGCGCGCCGTCTTTCACGATCTTGCAACCGCCCAGAATCCAATCGGCGTGAGGCGCGCCGCTGGTAAATGGCCATCGCCCGGTCACCCGATAACCGCCATCGACGATTTCCGCCGTGCCCATGCCGTGAATCGTGCCCGCCTGAATGACATCGGGCCCTTGCGCGAAGATTTCGTCGAAAGACTTCTTGGGAAGACGCGAATAAAGGAGCGCGGTGCCGCAGCCGATCATCACGGCCCAACCGACTGAACCGTCCGCCGCGGCAACGGCTGAGAGCACGCGCACGAAATCGGGCAAGCTGAATTCGAGCCCGCCATAAGCGCGCGGCGTAATCACGCGGAACACGCCGATATCGCGCAGCTGATCGATTATGTCTGTTGGTACGGTTCGCCTCGCTTCGATCTCGCCGGCGCGCGCTGCGATGCGCGGGGCAAGCTCGTTGATGTCAGCAATGAGCTGTTCCGCCGTCACCGTCATTTCACCCTCCATCCGGGGGCGGAGATTAACGGTGCGTCAGTTCCCGATCAATCGGCCTTAGGAGGCAAGAAAGAGATAGCGCTCTTTGATGCGCCGCTCCGTGAGCACGGCGACGGCACGCTTTTCGCTTTCGATCGCGGCTTTGTTGTAGAGCAGAAACGCATCGGCGGCGCGCGCCTCATCGCCTTTGTTCAAATGACGCACGATGCTCGAATTCATGAAGGTCGCTTGGCCGACATTATAACAAAACGCGACCATGGCGCTGAATTGATTGCGCGTGACATTGACTTTGAGCACGCGGCGCACCGCATCTTCGCAAATCGCGACATCGCTGCGGAGCAAGTTCTTCGCTTCGCGTTCGCTGATTGAAAGATCATCAGTCGCCTGAGCGTCCGTGTCTTGGGCGACAGCGTGCCCGTAGCCGATCAACACTTGGCC
>JBAQHC010000390.1:0-7508 GCA_049288095.1 Alphaproteobacteria bacterium
TCTCAAGAATGCTCTGGGTACGGAGATTTTCGGCCCGCACATCACCGTCATTGATGATCCCTTGCGGCGGCGGGGCTTAAGATCGCAGCCCTTCGACGGCGAAGGCGTCACGGTTGCGCCGCTCACACTCATCGATCAAGGCCGCCTCACCACCTGGATTCTCGATTCCGCCTCGGCGCGCCAGTTGGGGCTCAAGAGCAACGGCCGCGCAGGCCGCGGCACAGGCGGGCCACCGCATCCGTCGACCACAAATCTTCACATGGTTGCGGGCCGCATGTCTCCTAAGGAGCTGATGGCCGATATCAAATCGGGCCTGCTGATCACCTCCACTTTCGGACCGAATGTGAGCCTTGTCACCGGCGATTACAGCGTCGGTGTTTCCGGGCTTTGGATCGAGAATGGCGAGCCGGCCTATCCCGTCAATGAGATAACCGTCGCCGGAAATCTCAAGGAAATGTTCCGCAACATGACTCAGGCGAGCGATCTCGAATTCCGCCGCGGCGTGAATGCGCCGACCCTGCGCATCGACGGCATGACGGTTGCGGGCACGTGACGGCGGCGCTCCAAGACGATATGGCGCTCTTGCTGAGTGCTGTCGAAGCCGGAGCGAAGATCGCGCGCGAATTTTATGTCAAAGGCGCGCGCGTTTGGGACAAGGATGGGGGCAAGGGTCCGGTCACCGAAGCAGATCTTGCTGTCAATGCGCTGCTTAAGGAACGCCTGCACGATGCTCGGCCGGACTATGGTTGGCTCTCGGAAGAGACGGCCGACGATTCGGCGCGCTTGAACGCTCAGCGGGCATGGATCGTCGACCCAATCGATGGAACGCGCGCTTTCATTCGCCAGCGGCCGCAGTGGACCGTATGCGGCGCCTTAATTGAAAACGGAATGCCGGTTGCGGGCGCGGTCGTAAATCCGCTGACGGAGGAAGTGTTCGCGGCCTCGCTCGGCGGCGGGGCGCATCTCAACGGCCAGCCGATTCGCGTATCGGCCTGCACCTCGCTCGATCACGCCCGGCTCATGGGACCCAGGGAATTCTACACGCATCCGTCATGGCCCGAGCCGTGGCCGGCTACCATGCAGCTCGACAACCCCAACTCGATTGCCTATCGCCTCTGCCTTGTCGCGAGCGGCGCGCGCGACGCGACCGTGCGCGTGTTCTCCTGCCACGAATGGGATGTGGCCGCGGCCGACCTTGTTGTGCGCGAGGCCGGCGGCATCATGACCGGGCTTGAGGGCGAAATGCTGGTCTATAACCAGCCGAACCCTATCCTGCGCGGCTACATCGCGGCGGGACCTGGCTTATATTCCGAGCTCAAGCGGCGGGTAGATCAGCGGGCCCGCGCATGAAGGAGGCACATGGCCAAGCAGCTTCTCCATCTCGTATTCGGCGGCAAGCTTACTGATGTCGACCAAATGGTCTTCGCCGACCTCGATAAGCTCGACGTCGTTGGCATCTACCCCAACTACGATGCGGCCTATAAGGCTTGGCGAGGCGCTGCCCAACGGACGGTGGACGATGCCCAAACGCGCTATTTTATCGTGCATCTTCACCGGCTGATGGAGCCCGACCTCGACCAGAAAAAGGCCCCGAAGAACGGCAAAAATTAACTGCGATATCAATGGGTTTTAGAGGGCGGGCAGCGCGTGCTAGGCTGCGGCGCTGATGGTTCGGAAAAGTTTAGGCGTGACCCAAACGGAGCTTGATCGGAAGCTTATGGCTACGAGTGACGGCGGCTGGCCGACGCTCGACCGCCTCATCCGCCAATATTTGAAGCCCGAGGCGGCGCGAATCGGCGTTGCGATTCTCTGCATGCTGGTGGTCTCGGGAGCAACCGCCCTCACCGCCTACCTCCTCGACCCAGCGCTTCACTCATTGTTCGTAGACGTCAAGCGCCTCGACCCGGCGATTAAAGCCGCAACCATCGCCGAACAGCAGAAGATGGTCGTCCTAATCCCGCTCACGATCCTCGCAGTGAACGCGGTCAAGGCAATTGCCGCCTATAGCCAAGGCATTTTGGTCGCTGAAGTCTCGCGCAGGGTCGTCACGCAATTGCAAAAACGTCTTTTCGCGGTCTTGATGCACGCCGATCTCGCGCGATTGAGCGCCGGACATTCCGGAACGCAGCTCACCAATTTCCTGCAAAATGCCGGGCTTGTCGGTACATCGATGACGCAAGCCTTGACCGGCGTGTTCCGCGACATACCAACGACCATCGGTCTCATCGTCGTGATGTATGTGATGGATTGGAAGCTGGCCCTTGTCGGCAGCATCGCCATTCCTCTCATCGCCCTCGGAACTCGTAAGCTCTCCAAGAGCGCAGGCAAGTCCATGCGCGGCTCGATTGACTTCTCCAATCTCCTTGCCAAGCAAATCGGCGAGGCGCTCAAAGGCATCAGAATCGTCAAGGCCTACGGACGCGAGGAGACGGAGATCAAGCGCGCCGCTGACCTCATCGATTCGCGTATGAACTTCTACTTCAAGGCGCAGCGCGCGGGCCTTGCAGCAGCTCCGCTGACCGAGGCGCTTGCGGGTATTGGCATAGCGGCAGCGCTCTTCTATGGCGGCGAGCGAGTAATGTCGGGGTCTCTCGACGCCGCGCAGTTCTTCACCTTCATTGCCTCTATGCTGCTCGCCTTCCAGCCGATGCGCACGCTCTCCGCCTTGCAGACGCAACTGACACAAGGTCTGCGCGCCGCCGGTTCCTTGTTCACCGAGATGGACATCCCGCCGCAGATTGCTGATACACCAGACGCCAAGCCGCTGACGCTGATATCGCGCGACGGCGCGTATATTCGCTTCGAGGATGTCTCCTTCGACTATGGCCGCGATATTCCGGCGCTCACGCGGGTGACGATTGAAGCAAAGCCGGGTGAAACCGTTGCGCTCGTCGGCCCCTCGGGTGCAGGCAAGACCACGATCCTCAATCTTCTGCTTCGCTTCTACGATACGACTGGCGGGCGCATCAGCATCGACGGCCAAGACGTCCGCAGCGTCTCGCTCGCTTCCCTCCGCGAGCACATTGCGCTTGTTGCACAAGATGCAACGCTCTTCGACGACACGATCGCGGCGAATATCGCTTATGGCGGCAAGGGCGACATCGTCGCCGCAGCAAAACTTGCGGCCGCAGATGAATTCATCTCGACCTTCCCGCGTGGCTATGAAACGCGCGTGGGCGAAGCCGGCAGTCAGCTCTCCGGCGGCCAGCGGCAGCGCATCGCGATCGCACGCGCCTTCCTCAAGGACGCCCCGATCTTGCTCCTCGATGAAGCAACTTCATCGCTCGACAGCCAATCCGAGGCGCGCGTTCAGGAAGCTCTCGCCAAGCTCATACAAGGCCGCACGACCTTCGTGATCGCGCACCGCCTTTCAACAATCCTCGCCGCGGACCGCATTTATGTGCTCGACGAAGGCCGCGTTCGCGAGAGCGGCACACATAGCGAGCTTCTCAAGCAGCGCGGCCTCTATGCATCGCTCTATCAAAGCCAATTTCATAAGGACGCCGAAGCTGCGCCAGCAGGGCCGCGGGCGCTGGCTGCACTGTGATCGAACAAAACGTTATGACGCCCGAGTCGCCGACAGCGCGCAAGAGAAGCAGCTCACCGAAGATTTTGAAACAATTCTTCAAAAGCAAATTCGTGCACGATATCGCTTGTTGGCTACTCGCGAGCTATATCCGCTTCGTTCATGCCACGAGCAGCTGGAGGATCGTCAACGAAGCGGCGCCGCGGGCCTATTGGGACAACGATAAGCCCATCATCGGCGCGTTTTGGCATGGCCGCCTTGCCATGATGCCTTATGGTTGGCGCACCAAGACCATGCCGCTCAACATGCTGATCTCGAACCACAGGGACGGCAGCATCATCGCCGACATGATCACGCATTTCGGTGTCAAATCCGTGCGTGGCTCGGCCGGCGACAAAGTGAAGGGTGGCAGCAAATCTTCCAAAGGCGGCGTGCAGGCCATGCTTAACATGGCAAAGCTTGCAGCCGCCGGTGAGGGGCTTGCCATCACGCCCGACGGCCCCCGAGGACCCCGCATGCGTGCGAATGCCGGCGTCGTGGCGCTCGCACGGCTCACAGGTCTGCCGGTATTTCCGATCGCGGTCTCGGTCAGCAATCGCCGCGTGCTTTCGAGCTGGGACAAATTCATAGTGCCCTTGCCCTTCTCGCGCGGCGCCTTCGTGATCGGCGATCCGATCTTCGTTGCGCGTGACGCCAGTGACGAATCCTCAGAACAGTCGCGCGTTGCGATTGAAACCGAGATCAATCGCGTGACGCGTGAAGCCGACCGGATTGTCGGAGTGCCGGCAATCGAGCCTGATCCCGCGCCGATCAAACGCGCAGCAACGGTTGGCGTATCATGAGCACGGCGCCTCAATCACGGCGACGCATTGAGCCTTCGATGCGACTCAGCCTCTACCGCATGCTTAGCGGCGCGCTTAGTCCGGCCGTGCCTTATTGGCTCAATGCCCGCGTGAAACGCGGCAAGGAAGACCCCGCGCGGCTGAGCGAACGCCTGGGCCAAGCGGGACGTCCACGGCCGGCAGGGCCCCTGGTTTGGATCCACGGCGCGAGCGTCGGCGAATCGCTTTCATCGCTTCCGATCATCGACCGGCTCCAATCGCGTTTTTCTGGCGTCTCGGTGCTGGTAACCACGGGCACGCTGACATCGGCGCGGCTCCTTGCGCAGCGCCTACCCGAAGGCGCGTTTCACCAATTCGTTCCGCTCGATACGCCGCGAGCGGTCGAAAGCTTTCTCGATCATTGGCGGCCCGATGCTGCGCTCTTCATGGAATCCGAGCTGTGGCCGAATCTGATCCTTCGAACTGCGGCGCGCGGAATTCGGATGGCGCTTCTCAATGCGCGCATGTCGCAGGGTTCGTTCAATCGCTGGCTCAAGGCGCGCGGACCAGCGAAAATCATGCTCCGCGCGTTCGATCTCTGCCTCGCTCAGGACACCGACATTGTCGGCCGGCTCGAGAGCCTTGGTGCGCGCAACGTTTCGATTATAGGCAATCTCAAATACGCTGCGCCGCCGCTGTCATTTGACGAGCGAGCTCTTGAGGCACTGCAGAGCATGATGAACCGCCGGCTGGTGTGGCTCGCTTCATCGACCCATGAGGGCGAAGAGCGAATTGTTGGGCATGTGCACGCGACGCTCAAAGAAAATCTCCCAGAAGCGCTGACTTTGCTCGTGCCGCGACATCCAGCGCGCGGACCCGAGATCGCCGAGCTTCTTGCGGATATGGGCCATAAGGTTGCCCTGCGCTCGCGCGGTGAGCCCATCACGCCCAAGACCGATATCTACATCGCTGACACGCTCGGCGAGCTCGGTCTCTTCTATCGTATAACGGATATCGCCTTTGTCGGCGCTACCTTGGTTCCTAAAGGCGGGCACAACCCGCTTGAGGCCGCACGGCTCAATTGTGCCATTCTCTATGGTCCGCACACGGAGAATAGCATCACGGTCTATCGCGAGCTCGCCGCCGCTGGCGCGGCCATCCAAGTTATTGGCCGCGACCAGCTTGCGCGCGAGGTGGCAGCGCTTTTTGCCGACCCGGCGAAAGTCGCGCGCATGGCCGAAGCCGGCATCAGGGTTTGCACCAAAGCCGACAGCGTCATTGGCCGCACCATGAACGCGCTTGAGCCGCTGCTCGCGTCGGCGCTCGAGCCGAGCGACCCCGTTTCCGACACGCCGATCCGTGCGCGCGCCTGACTTCTGGTATGCCCCTTCGGGCGGCTTGGGATCGCTTGTGCGACGCACGGCATTCACGCCGTTGGGCGCGCTCTACGACTTCGGTGGCCGTGTTCGCTTTGCGCTCACCAAGCCTTATGTCGCGCCAGTGCCGGTCATTTGCGTCGGCAATGTCACAGCAGGCGGCACGGGGAAGACACCGTTTTCGATCACGCTCGCGCATGGCCTCAAGGCGCTCGGCCATCGCCCGCATATCGTCACACGCGGCTATGGCGGCTCTTTGCGAGGTCCCGTCCAGGTCGATCCCGAGCGTCACACTGCGAGCGAAGTCGGCGACGAGCCGTTGCTGCTCTCCAACGCCGCGCCAACCTGGATCGCCAAAAACCGACGCGCCGGCGTTGAGCATGCCGTTTCCGCCGGCGCCGATATGATCGTAATGGACGACGGGCTGCAGAACCCAAGCGTTGCGAAAACGGTTTCGCTTGTTCTCGTCGACGGCGAGGTGGGCTTCGGTAATGGCCGCGTGATTCCCGCCGGGCCCTTGCGCGAGAGCGTCGAACGTTGCTTTGCGCGCGCCGACGCGCTCATCCTGATGGGCGAGGAAAGCCATCGCACGCGCGCCCAGATCGCAGGCTGGCGCGGCCCAGTCTTTCATGCGCACCTTGAACCCAATGCGACTCACATAGCGCCGCAGCCCTACATTGCCTTCGCCGGCATCGCCAGGCCGGATAAGTTTTTCGCAACACTGGATCGCCTTGGCGTGCGCATGATCGAACGCGTCGCGTTCCCTGATCACCACGTGTTCACGGAGAGCGAGATTAAGAGCCTCATTTCTCGCGCCAAGGCGAGCAATGCGCGCCTCATCACCACAGCAAAGGATGCCGTGCGCCTCGATGCGGATCAGCTCGCTCACATCGAGGCCCTGCCGATCGTTGCGACCATCGCCTCGCGGGAGGCATTTGGCCGCTTTCTGATCGAGCGGCTTGCTTCCAAGCAAAGCTTGCTCGAAAAGAGCACGCGCAAAATGCGATAGACTGGCATGCCGTTCTCTCAGAGACTCCAATATCTGCTCGAAGCCGCCGGCTTCTTTCTGCTCATCGGCCTCGCAATGCTGTTGGGGCTTAACAGCGCGTCGGCTTTCGGCGGGTTCATCGCGCGCACCATCGGCCCCAAAACATCGCAGCACCGGCGCGCCAAGCAGCGCCTCAAGCGCGCAATGCCCGAAACGTCGGATGAGGAAGCCGAACGAATTCTCAAGGCGATGTGGGACAATCTCGGCCGCACAATCGCCGAGCTTCCACATTTGGGCGAGTTTCACCCGTTCAAGCCCGGCGGCGGCGTTGATCTCGAAGATCACGGGGTCATCAACAAGATCCGCGAGCGCAAATCGGGCGCGATCCTCGTCTCCGCGCATCTCGGCAATTGGGAGCTGATGCCTAACATCATGAAGGAGATCGGCATCCCGGGCGGCGAAGTCTATCGCCCAGCCAACAACCCTTACGTCAACGCTTACATTGTCAGTCTTCGGCGGAAATTCGTTTGCGACAACCAGATTCCCAAAGGCCCCAAAGGCGTGCGCGCACTCATCGACGTCGTGCGTTCGAAGCACTTGGTCGCAATGCTCGTCGATCAACGGATGAGCGATGGGGTCGAGGTGCCGTTCTTCGGCATTCCGGCGATGACTCCGGCAGCGCCTGCACAACTGAGCTTGCGCCACGGCGTGCCGATCGTGCCGGCATCCATCGAGCGCATCAAAGGCCCGCATTTCGTCATGCGCCTCCATGAGCCGATCGAATTCATCAACACAGG
>JBAQHC010000391.1:0-1506 GCA_049288095.1 Alphaproteobacteria bacterium
ATGCACAGTTAGGCATTCCAGCTACATCAAAACGCGCTTTCCTGGCGCACTCCGTGGCAGATATTGCGACCTCTGCTGATATCGTAATTGACAGTCTATAAAAAAAGGGGGACCACCTCGATCCCCCAGATTATCGCTTACAGCGGAGTAGAGAGCTGGCTTAGTAGCTGAGAGCTCTATCTCCAGCTCCCCGTCGTCAAACCGTACGTTCGGTGTAGTGTCAAAGAATGGCGAGTTGCCTCAGGCATCCCCTTGGCTGTATCCGCCGTTTCCAGTTACGGATTCGATCATTTGTATAAGACTGCAGCATCTTAAACACCCTGGAGCTGTTCGTGTGACGAGAATACTCTGTCCATCCCAGGAGGATGGGATTCAGCTTCTTAACTATCTGTTGGTCATACCTTTCAAAGAGTGTCATTCATTTTAAATGGACCGATCAAACAGATCCGGCAGCGGTCTTCCCGGCGAGGCGTCCGGAAGTGAAGGCCCAGGCGAGGTTCAACCCGTGTCCCTTGATGATCAGTCCCCCACCGTTTCGGCCTCCCGCAAAGAGGCCTGGAATTATTTCCCGTGATTGATCCAGGACCTGAAAGCGGGTATTGATATCGAGGCCTCCTAGGGTTACTCCGATATAGCCCACGGCGGGACCCATCACATAAAAAGGGGGGTTGAGAATACCTTCCCCGAGGGGCGAGCGACTGAAATCTTCATCCCTCCCCTTCTCTACAAAAAGGTTGTAGCGCTTCACTGTCTGAACAAGCGTTTCAGGCCTTGGATGGATCTTTGCCGCTTCCTCCAGAGTATCTCCTTTCGAAATGATGTCAGGGACATCCCTCTCGTAGTCTTTGACATAGGCGTAGGCAATTCCTGCTGCTGTGGAGACAAAGTACGGCCAGGCTGAGAATTTCCGGGCCAGGCTCGAATCAAAGACGATATAGGCTTGGTTTTCAGGCTGCCGCGCGATAGGGAAAGAAGGATCATTCAACTCATTCGCAAAACGCTCACCCTGATTGTTGACCAGGATCGCCCCTTCCCTGTACAACCTGTCATCCGGTGCTCCACGGGTCGTAAGAATATGCCGAGCCAATCTCATAAAGACCCGCTTGGGCAAGAGACGGCTCCCGGCTGCATAGAGCTTGATGAACAGAGGATGATTGGGAAGCAATTCATGCCAGAGTCTCTTGGGAGCTGGCACGAATCGAACGTTCGGCCTGCTGAAGACACCCATATTGACCGTACGGGCTCCGACTTCCATCCCCATCACGTGTCCCTCTCCCTGGCAGTCGGGATTATAACCCGGAGCCTTGGCCAGGTCGGACGACAAGTAGCGCTCTTTGAGAACATAGCTGTTGCTATAGTCCCCGCAAGCCAGAATAACGCCCCGTCGGGCATGAACCTTGATGAACATATTCCTCTTTGATTGGTCAAGAAGAGCTCCTGTGACGCGTCCACTCTTCTGGATCAATTTCCGGCCCGAGGTGTTAAGAAGACACTTCACCCCTTTTT
>JBAQHC010000392.1:0-2274 GCA_049288095.1 Alphaproteobacteria bacterium
GTCGTGCGCCGTCGCGGGCGAGTTCGTCGAGTACGCCGGGGAACATTTCCTCCAGCGCCTGAGCGCCTCGTGCCAGCAGCCCGTGAACGTGACGCCCCTGCGGCACCCCTCGCCGGTTAGCCCGAAGTTACGGCTGTGGGGTTAGGTGAATCTCTGGGTTCACCTGGGGATTTGCAGTCGTGGCGGGGGTTTGTTCTGGCTACGCGGCGATGGTGAGGGGGATGGTGCTGTTGATGAGGTCGAAGGCGCGGCGTTGGTCGGGGGTGGGTTCGGTGAGTTTGTCGATTTCGATGTCGGTGTCGTGGTAGCGGATGCGGTCGCGGGTGAGGGTGCCGAGTTGGTCGATTAGCCCGCGGAAGCTGCGTAGCGGGTTGCCGTCGGTGTCGCGTTTTGTTGCCGCTTTGGCGTTGGCGGCGGCGGAGCGTTGGGCGGGTGCGACGGGGTTGTCCCGTGCGGGTGGGTGTTCGTCGGTGTAGGTCAGGGGTGCCCAGGCTTTGCGTAGGTGCCAGATGAGGTAGCAGGCCAGCAGGCAGATCTGCACGTGGGCGCGGACGCGCTGGTCGAGGCGGTGGTAGATGGGTCGTAGGTCGAGGTCGTCGGTTTTGATGATGCGGAAGTCGCGTTCGACGTTGGCCAGCTTCTTGTAGCTCTCGACGATCCCGGCCGCATCGAGGGTGTCGGCGTTAACGCTGGTGCGCAGCACGTAGATGCCATCCAGGGCGGCTTCGGCGTCGATGGCGACCTGGTTGCGTGCGAAGGTGAAGCTGGTGTCGGTGATGGTGGTGACAAAGTGCTTGTCTACCTTGTATTTTCCGCTGACCTTGCCAATAGCTTTACCGATTTCGGCGGCGCCGGACAGGGTGCCGCGGTCCACCCGGCCCGTGATCCGGGCGAGTTCTGTGGCGGTGGCGTGGAGCAGGTCGGCGCGTTTGCGGGCGCGTTCGGCCGCCAGGGCGTGGTTGCGGCAGGCGATGATCCGTTCGTCGGGGTAGTCGGGGTGGGCGATCTCGGCCAGGTCCTGGGTGTCGAACAGGCTCATCTGCAGCGGCCCGTCATCACGGGCGAGTTTGGCGATCGCTGGTGCCCGCAGTGCGGTGATCCACCCGAAATCGGTTGGGGCGTCGGGATCGTCGTTGAGTTCGCGCAGCATGTCGATGCGGGCTTTGGTGATCATGCCGCGATCACCCACCAGTACCAGGTCGGTGATGCCGAAGGTGGCGGGAATCTCGCCGACGATCTCGGTGAAGGCGTCCGGGTCGGCGGTATTCCCGGGCACCACCCGCACCGCCACTGGGCGGCCTTCGGGGTCGGTGAGCACCCCGTACTCGATCTGCTCGCAGCCCTTCTTGCCGTCGCGGGAGTAGCCGTGCGCGGCCAGCTCGCAGCACCGTCCGGTCACCCAAGAACTGGTCAGGTCGAACAACGCCAGCCGGTGCGGATTCGCCTGCGGCCCCAGGTGTTTGGTCGCCAGCTTGCGCTCGATGATGTCTTGGCGGCCGGCCAGCCAGTCCATCGCGGTGTAGATCTCGTCGGTGGACGCCCCCGCCACGTCGAGATCCACACCGAGGGTGCAATCAGCCCACCGCGACAGGGTGGACAGCTTGGATGCCGGGCGAATCACCCGCGAGATGATCAACGCCAACACCAGATCCCGCGACCGGCACGCCGGGCCCAGCAGCGCGGGAAACCCCAACCGATGCGCCATCGCCGACACCGCGGCCACATGCCCGTGCGGCAGCGACGAGTCGTGGTGAACTCACTGCCCGCCGGGATCAGGGTCTGCCCCTTCAGCGTGGCCTCCAGCGCGGTGAGCTGGCCCGCGGCGTCGCCGCGCACAACCAGCATCATATAGGCGGGCAGCATTGCGAACCCGCACGGATTGAGCGCTGCCACCAATCCGGCGCCGAGGGCAAAGCCCACCAGATGTTGATCCACGATGCGCGGCGCTCTAGGCCGAAGTTGCGATTGGTTCTGACGCGGAATCGGGATGTGACCTGAGGGTTTGGGTGTCAATCTGCCTGTCGGTGTAGTCAGAATATTGGCGTGTCTTGTCGATGACAGTTGCGGCAGTTCCGGTACGATGCTTGGTATGCCGCGTAGCACCGGAAAGGTCCACGTAGTCAGAGTCAAGAAGACCCATGTGGATAAGCAGGGCCGACAGCGCGACTACGAGTCGGTGTATCTGCGCCGCACCTTTCGCGACGGGGACAAGGTGCGCAATGAGACGGTGGCCAACCTGTCGATGCTGCCGGCCGCCTCGATCACCGCGCTGGA
>JBAQHC010000393.1:0-28242 GCA_049288095.1 Alphaproteobacteria bacterium
CTCCTACGGCTACTGCACCGGCAACGGCCGCACCGCCACCAGCAACAGCGCCAAAGACGCCGTAATTACTTCAGGCGCTTAACCGCAAGCACGGGGCCATCGCTCGCTTCGACCGCGCGAGCGAACGGTGCGGCATCATCAATCGAGACCGCCATTGCGAGAGCATTCGCGTGAATGATGCGGCGCTCGTCGAACGCGATCGCAACATGGTTGTTCCAAAACACGAGATCGCCGCGCTGCATCTGCGCGAGCGCCTCGGCGCCGCCGATCGTTTCGCCGACGGCTTCACGCTGCTGATCGGAATCGCGTGGCGCTTTGATGCCGGCTTCTGCAAGCGCGAGTTGGACGAGCGCTGAACAATCGAGGCCGGCGCTTGTGCGGCCGCCCCACAGATAAGGCACGCCGAGAAATATTGCAGCAACGGCAACGAAATCGGGCGCGTGTTCGCCGATCGCCGTCAAGTGCGATGACGGCACGAAGAGATTGGGCCCGCTCGGCGACGCGACTTCCAAAAACCTCCCGCGATCCCGAACGACAGCGAGCCTTGAACCAAGGCTCAACGCATAGGGCGAAAAGGCCTTGCCGCTCGGTTCGGTGTAAGTTCTCGACTGCCTGACGGAAACGCGATGAGTTGTGGCGGCGCAGGCGGCGGCCAGTGAGTTCGCGGTCACGTAGCCGACATAACCGTCGTACTCGGCCTGGCCCCAAGTGTAGTTCTCATCGAGCTCGTAAGCGATAAAGCGCTCGCCAAACAACAGCTCGCTTTCAAGCTGCGCGCCAGCGCTTGGCTCGCGCAGCAAATTCGTTTTCGGGGCTACGATTTCAAGCGCGATACCGGGCGTATAGCGCGCTGCCGTTACTTTTCCGCGCAAATGCTCGGCCGCGAGATTGGGCTTTGCCGGCGTTATACGTGGGTCAAGTTCGCTCATGAATAGCGGTTCTTGATGACGTGATAGAGCGTGCGCAGACACTGTGCTTCGCCGCCAACCGAGCGGGCGGGACCATTCGAGGGACTCCACGCATAGATGTCGAGATGGGCCCAGAGCTTCGCCTTTTCGACGAAGCGCTTCAGAAACAGCGCCGCCGTGATCGCGCCGGCAAAGCTTGATGAACCGGAATTGTTGATGTCAGCGACGGGGCTCTCGAGATATTTCGAGTAAGGTGCCCAGAGCGGCATGCGCCACAACGGATCGCTTTCCGCTTTGCCCGCCGCAAGAAGCGCGTTGGCAAGCGCATCATCGTCAGTGAAGAGCGCCGGCAATTCCGGACCGAGCGCCGAGCGCGCAGCACCGGTCAATGTCGCAAGATCGATCATCAAATCCGGCTCCTCCGCATCGGCCACGGAGAGCGCATCAGCAAGGACAAGCCGGCCTTCCGCATCGGTGTTGCCGATCTCGACAGTCAAACCCTTGTGGCTCTTGATGATGTCGCTCGGTCGATAGGCATCGCCCGAGATCGAATTCTCAACAGCGGGCACAAGCACGCGCAAGCGGACCGGCAAGCCGGCAGTGATGATCATGTGCGCAAGGCCCAAGACATGCGCGGCGCCGCCCATATCCTTCTTCATCAAGATCATGTTGCTCGACGGCTTGATGTCGAGCCCGCCGGTGTCGAACGCAACGCCCTTGCCGACGAGCGTGAGCTT
Organism: Alphaproteobacteria bacterium; assembly: GCA_049288095.1. GTDB lineage: Bacteria > Pseudomonadota > Alphaproteobacteria > CAWBKL01 > CAWBKL01 > CAWBKL01. The sequence goes on from JBAQHC010000393.1 coordinate 1,646, forward strand.
GGGATCGCTCGGCTTGCCCCAAGTGATGTCGATGAGGCGCGGCGTGCGCGCGGAGCCCCGCCCGACGGCGTGAATGAGATTGAGCCCGGCGCCAAGCAAATCATCGCCGCGTATCGCGCTGAGCATCGCATCGTGGCGCGCGGTAAGCTCCCGCGCCGCGGCTTCGATCTCGGCAGGGCCGAGATCACCCGCCGGTATATTGACGAGATCGCGCACGAAATAGGTCGCTTCGATGGCGGCCATCGTATCGCGCGCAGGCGCAAAAGCCAGCTGAGCAGGGGCACGCTTCGCCGGCTTGTAATTGGTGAACTGATAGGCGCCGAGACCCCAGGCGAGCGCCGCGCTCTCGAGCTCTTCAGAGGAAAGACCTTCAAGCCGGTAGACGCCTTCCGGCAAAGCGGAAGCGAGCGCCCCGGCCCACAGCAAATCCTTGGCGTCCTTACCGGCTATGAAGCCGGCAAGACCGCTCTTGCCGGGTAATGCAAGCACACGCCCTGAGTCGGCCTTAAAGCCAGCGCCTTTGACAAACGCGGCGATCTCAGTGGGCTGAGTCTCCAGCCATGCGGAAAGACTACTTGCGACAACCGGCGTCACCGGGATCGCCGCTGAAGAGGCGGCCGCAAAGCAAGTTACGGCGCGCATCATCCGCCTCGCTGCTCAAAAACCGAAACTATCATGAACTTGTTCTAGCGCGTTTTCGCGGGCTCGGGATCAGGTGCGTCGGCTTCCGTGGCGGCCCGTTTGAGCCCCAGCATGTTTTTCTCCAGATAAAAGCGCGCGGCGCCGGGGTGAAGCGGAATGCCGACGCCGTCGAGCGCATGTTCAAGCGCCATATTCTCAGCCACCCCACTGCTGCGCTGAAGAATTGCACGGTTGGAGGGATCCCATAGCGCGCCAGTCAGCTGATAGATAAGGTCTGCAGGCACCGAGGCGCGCACCACCCACAAGGCGCCGACGGCAAGCGTGGGTGTATCCGCAACATTGGTGTATGAGCCGGCCGGAATCGTGAAGGGCACGAGATAGGGCGAGCTTTCAGTAAGGCTCTTCAGCTGTTTGGCATCGAGCGCCAGGAGATCGGCAACGCTGTCATTGATCAGGCCGCCAACAAGATCGGACGGCGCGGGACCGATAAGGAAGAACGCGTCGAGCTTCTTGGCCCGCATGAGCTCAGCGGCCTTGTCCGGGCTCGCATCGATCCAAGCGAGGGAGCGCTTGGTCAAGCGCACGGCGCCGAGAATATGTTGCACTTCAATTGAGGTCGCCGAGCCCTCGACGTCTCCGGCAACGCGGTGCTGTTTCAAATCCCTGAGCGTCTTGATGCCAGAGCCCCGAGCAACCACCAGCTGAACAGGCTCGGGATAAAGCCGCGCAATGGCGCGCAATGTCTTAAGCGGCGCATCCGTCTTGAAGATCTCTGTGCCGTTATAGGCCCAATTCGCAATGTCGGCAGGGATGAAGGCCGAGTCGGCACGGCCTTGGGTTACATCGCGCACATCGGCGAGCGCGTTTTGCGAGGCCACGGCAACGGCGACAAGGCCCTCCGGCCCGCAGGCGGTTGCAACATCACAGCGCACCGAACCGGTGGGGTGGCTCAATATCGTCGCGATTATCGAGCCGAGCGGGAAATAGCTGCTGCCGGTCGTCCCGGTTGCGATCGAAAAATAAGCCGGGTGCGCGGGGGTGTTTTGCCGGGGCGGTGCCGCCATTGCGATGGCGCACAAAGCCAGCATAGGCGCGATCATTCTTAATGTCGGGGGCGCAAGCCTCATCACGGATTCGCGACTCGTTTGGTTACTCATGAGATACGCACTCGCACACCGCAAAACCAGGGGCGAGGCGAACACAACTCGGTTCAAATGAGAGAAGATTGATTAAGCGAATCTTGATCGCCCACCACCCATGATGCCGGAAGGCGAAGCTGGCACTCATCCTATAAGCCGGCTCGCCATGGGCTTATGGTGCGGGTGACTTCAATGACTACGCTCGAGGACACAAGGTCCGGGCCGAGGCTTCGTGCGCGCGATCGGTGGCGCGGTTTACGTGCGGTGTTGCTGTGCAGCGCGGCAGTGTTGGCGGGGTGCGCAAGCATCAATCCATTTGCTGCCGCGCGGCCAGCTCCGAGCGTATCCTCACCGATGACGCCACAAACCGTGACGAATGCTGCGCGCGCCTCCGCCGCTTATGAGCGCGATCCCAAGAATGCGAACGCTGCCGTCACATATGCGCGGGCGCTCCGCGAGTTCGGCAGCAACCAGGCTGCGGCCGACCTTCTCAGCCGCGCCGCGCAGTTTCATCCCGATAATGGCGAGCTGGTGAGCGAATACGCCAAGTCGCTGACGGCTGCGGGCCAGAACCAGGCGGCACTGCCGGTCTTTGCGGAAGCCAAAAAGCTCAACAAGAATGATTGGTCGCTACTCTCGGCCGAGGGCATCGCGCTCGACCAGCTTGGGCATCATGACCAGGCTCGGGGCAAATATGGTGAGGCGCTTAGGCTTTCGCCGAACAACCCGGATGTGCTTTGCAATCTAGCGTTCAGCTACACGCTGACTGGCGAGTTGTCGGATGCCGAAGTGATCTTGCGCAAGGCGGCCAAGGATCCGGACGCCAGCACCCAGGTGCGCCAGAACCTTGCCATGGTCGTCGGCCTGCAAGGCCGCTTCACCGAAGCGCAGACCCTGGCGCGCGCCGATCTCGACCCCGTGACGGCGGACCACAATGTTGCGGTGATGCGGCAGATGTATGCCCAGCCGGAGATGTGGGCTTCGGCGGGGAAGGAAGAGCGCGGGCCTGCGCTTGCCAGCAACGCACCGGCCAATGTGATGGCCGATGCCTCAAGCGCGCCGGATGACAAGGTCGATGGCGACAAAGCCAGCGACAAGAAGGCAGCCGTGTCTGCTGTCCCTGAGCAGAAAGCTTCTGCCGCCAAAGCACCCGATGCCAAACCTCTCGTGCCGACTGGTGTGAGCGCTGCGGTGCGTCCGGCTGTGAGTGCTGTGCCAGCAAAGACTGAAAACGACCTAGCGGAACCTGCTGTCGAGCCGGGTTTCATGCAAAAGCCGGCCGCAGCCGTTGTTGGCGCGCGCGCCCCGTCTGCGCCAAAGCCGGCGGCGCCGAGCACAAAGCAGCCGGCGGCGCCTAAGCCTGCCGTTGGACAGCATGTTTCTACCATCGAAGGCAAAGGCTCGCGCATGCGTCAGCAATTCGCGCAGAGCAACGCACCCGACGAAACCTTCTTCGCGTTCAATTAGCGGCTGCCATCACCCGGCGATGTAGTGGGCGCCGTTGCAGGTGAGCGTTGCACCGGTCATGAAGCTCGTCTTGTCGTCCGCCAGGAACACCGCGCAATGCGCGATCTCCTCCGCCGTGCCGAGCCGGCCGACCGGTATCTGCGCGATGATCGACTTGAGCACGTTTTCCGGTACAGCCGCGACCATATCGGTGTCGATATAGCCGGGGGCGAGCGCATTGACCGTGATGCCCTTTTTGGCCGTTTCGAGCGCAAGCGCTTTGGTGAAGCCCAGGAGGCCAGACTTTGCCGCGCAATAATTGGTTTGGCCGAGCTGGCCACGCTGACCATTGATCGAGCCGATATTGATGATGCGGCCGAAATTGCGCTCGCGCATCCCCTCGATCACATGGCGGCACATGTTGAAGAGCGATGTCAGGTCGGTGCGAAGCACATCCTCCCATTGCTCGGGCGTCATCTTGTGCAGCATGACATCGCGCGCGATGCCGGCATTGTTGACGAGGATTTCGACCGGCCCGAGATCCTTCTCGACCGCCGCTATGCCGGTCTGGCAGCCATGGAAATCGCCGACATCCCAGCGGTAGGCGGGAATGTGGGTCTCCGCGGTGAATTCCGCCGCGGCCTTATCATTGCCGGCATAATTGGCCGCAACCTTATGGCCGGCGTTCTTGAGCGCAACCGAGATCGCCTTGCCGATGCCGCGCGTGCCGCCGGTCACCAGTGCAACCCTTCCCATAATTCCTCCGACCCGTTTTCTTGCGCCATGGCTCGCTCGCCATAACGGTAGTGCTTCGTCATCCCACGTACGGGATGATGAGTTGGCGCTAGCGCTCGACGGTAAGCGCGATACCCATGCCGCCGCCGATGCAGAGCGTCGCCAAACCCTTCTTGGCGTTCCGCTTCTGCATCTCGTGAAGCAGCGTCACCAGGATGCGCGCGCCCGATGCGCCGATCGGATGACCGATAGCGATCGCGCCGCCATTGACGTTGACCTTGGCTGGATCCAGACCCAACTCCTTGACGACGCAAAGCGATTGCGCCGCGAAGGCTTCATTGGCTTCAACCAAATCGAGATCGCCGATTTTCCAGCCCGCTTTGGCAAGCGCAAGCCTCGACGCTGGGATCGGCCCCGTGCCCATGATCGCGGGATCGACGCCTGCCTGGGCCCAGGATGCGATGCGCGCGATCGGCTTGAGGCCGCGCTTTACCGCTTCCTTATCGCTCATGAGAACGACCGCCGCTGCGCCGTCATTGATGCCAGAGGCATTGGCCGCTGTGACGGTGCCGCCATCACGCTGGAAAGCAGGCTTCAGGCTCGAGATCGCTTCCTTCGTCACACCCTCACGAATGTATTCGTCCTGCGCGACGATCACATCGCCCTTACGCGACTTGATCGTCACCGGGACAATTTCGTCCTTGAACTTGCCGGCCTTGCGGGCAGCCTCGGCGCGGTTCTGCGAGGTGACCGCGAACTCATCCTGCTGGTCGCGGGTGATCTGCCATTGCTTGGCGATGTTCTCGGCGGTCTGGCCCATGTGATAGCCGTTGAAGGCATCCCACAGCCCGTCCTTGATCATCGTGTCGATGAAATTAAGGTCGCCCATTTTCTGGCCGTTGCGGAGGTGCTGGGCATGGACGGACATGCTCATGCTCTCCTGGCCACCGCCAACGACGATCGATGAGTCGCCCTGACCGATCGCCTGGCCGCCCAGCGCGACGGCGCGCAGGCCGGAACCACACATCTGATTGACGAGCCAAGCAGGCACTTCCTTGGGAACGCCGGCCGCCATAGAGGCTTGGCGCGCGGGGTTCTGGCCCTGCGCCGCGGTCAGGATCTGGCCCAGGATCACTTCCGAGACCTCGGCGGAAGCGACGTTCGAACGCTTGAGCGCTTCCTTGATAACCACTTCGCCGAGCGCATGGGCGGGCAGCGAAGACAGCGCACCGCCGAAACTGCCAACCGGGGTTCTAACCGCTGATGTGATGACAATGTCGGTCATGGAAGGCTCCTTCGCGTGAGGCGCGAGCGTTGCGGGCAAGAATTTAGCGTAGCAGAGATGCGTTCGCCGCGCGCACCCGTCAAGGCAAGAGCTTGCGACAACACGGGCCTTGGTTTGGCACCACACCGTCCGGAAGAGGTATTCTCCGCGCCCTGGCCTTCAACGGTTCCCACACTATCTTGCACTATGCTGCGCAGCAATTTTGCAGCAAAACTCATCTCTTGCAGAGCAACATGGGCCGGGCGTAAGGTGATGCAGGTGCGAAATCCCTTTGAGTTTCAAGCGTGGACATGGCGGGGGCCGGATGTCGGGCCGCCTAGACTCTGCCGTTCGGAAAGGCTGAAGCCGTGAAAGACAAGACTGCCAAAGACGAGCCGATTACCATCAAGAAATATGCGAACCGCCGGCTCTACAACACGGCGACTTCAAGCTATGTGACGCTCGACCACCTCTGCGACATGGTCAAAGACAATGTCGAGTTCGTCGTCTACGACGCCAAGACCGGCGACGACATCACGCGATCGGTCCTGACCCAGATCATTTTCGAGGAGGAGAACAAGGGTCAGAGCATGATGCCGATCCGGTTCCTCCGCCAGCTCATCCGCTTCTATGGCGACAGCCTGCAAAGCTTCGTGCCGTCCTACCTCGAAGTGTCGATGGAGACTTTTTCGCGCAATCAGGAAGAAATGAGGAAGCGCATCGCCGATGTCTGGGGCGGCGCACAGTCTCAGGCGCTCAAGGACTGGGAGGGCCAGGCACGCCAGAACATGGCGTTGTTCCAGCAGGCCTTCCGGATGTTCACACCGTTCATGCCCAATCTGACGCGCGAGCAGGCCGAGGCGAAGGCTGCGGGCGAGACCATCCCGTCCGATGGCTCGGAGGCGCGCGAGCTTGCCGAGCTCCGCCGCCAGCTCCAAACCATGCAGCGCCAGATCGACACGCTCACGCACAAGACGCCCGAAAAGGCCGAGACGAAGTAGCGGCCTGGAAGCGCCCTTAACGTCAGGCGCCTGAGCGCGCCGCAAACTGATAAGTCCATTCACGGATTATTACGTCACATCTGCGTGACAGCGATCGTGCTTTCAAATCGCTGTTAGTTGCGAGCGCCGTAGCGTCCCCCATTCCGCCGAACCAGGCGGTCACCTCGGAGGGACAGCCATGAGCGTCTCAGCAGTATCCAGCAACCCGCAGATCTACCAACCCAGCCAACAGCAACAAAGCTTCCGCCAGGACTTCCAATCGCTCACGACTGCGCTGCAGTCCGGAGATTTGGCGTCGGCTCAGCAGGCTTATGCAACACTCATTTCCGACAATCCGCAGCTCGCATCGAGCAATGGCTCGGGAAATCCGTTCCAGCAGGCCGTTGCCTCGATTGGCGCTTCGCTCAAATCCGGCGATTTGGATGGCGCGCAGAACACACTTTCCACGCTACAGCAGAATATGAAGGCCCATCACGGCCATCACCACCATCATGGCGGTGGCGAAACGCAAAGTGCAACAACCACAACGACAACGCCGGCAGCGAGCCCGCTCAGCGCGAGCTCGTCTTCGATCAATTTCCTAGCTTGAATTTCAATGCCGGCCGCCTCGGGGGAGCGAGGCGCGGCAGGCGCGATTTAACCCCGAGCCTCGGAGCAAGCCCGAGGATGGCATCCAAGGGTGTCATTTCTTCTTGAGAAAATCCGGCTGGATCTTCGGCGGCCCAAACAAGAAGCCTTGCAGATAATTCACGCCGAACCCGCGCAGTATCTCCGCGTCCGCCTCATCGACTACCCATTCCGCGACCGTTGCGACATTGAAGTTGTTCGCAAGGGAAAGCAGGGTCTTGATGAAGAGCTGGTTTTCCGGATTGTCCTTGAGCTTTGAAACGAACGAGCCGTCGATCTTAACGAGATCGATGTGGAGCTGCTGAAGGTTCTTGAACGAAGTATAGCCGGCGCCAAAATCATCGATCGCGACCTGGCAGCCAGCTTCGCGCAGCCGTGAAATGAACCGGTTCGATTCCTCAAGATCGCGGAGCGCAAGCGTTTCGGTGAGCTCGACGGTCAAGCGCGAGGCGGCTTGCGGCGCGGTACCGATGAGATCAAGGAAGGATTTGATCCATTCGCCGTCGCTTGCCGTCAACGCAGAGACGTTGAGAGCAAGGCTCACATCCGGAAGGTCATTCAGAACGCCAACCGCGATCTCGGCTACGCGCCGATCGATCTGGCGGATGAGACCAAGGCGCTCAGCCGTCGGGATCCAATCCATTGCGCCCAAGACATCGCCATCCGGCATGGTCATGCGCGCGAGGCACTCATGGATCACCGTCTCGCCGGTCTGCGCGCAAACGATCGGCTGATAGGCAACCATGATACGGTTGTCCTCGAGGGCCGAGATGATCTGGTTGGCCATCGAGATGTTTTGGCGGCGCACAGTCTCCTTGCGCGGCGAAGGCTCATAGAGCCGGAAGGAATCGCGGCCGAACTGCTTGACCTGCGCGAGAGCCTCCTCGGCGCGCGCAAAAGCCTCGGATGCGCCTTCGGCACTGTCGGGGACGGTGACGGCACCGATCGAAACGGTGACGGAGATTGAGCCGGTCGAGGTGCGTACGACGGAGCTCCGCATCGCATTCAAGATCTGTTGGGCGGTCTCGCAAGCTGCATCGGCATCGCAGTTCGCGAGAATGACGCCGAATTTGTTGCCGCCAGCGCGGCCGATCACATCACCGGAATCGACGATCTCGGCAATGCGCTGTGCCACCGCGAGGATCACTTCGTCGGCTACATCATAGCCATAATCTTCGTTGATAATGCCGAGATGGTCGATGGCGACGACGAGAAACGACGCGCTCTCGCCGGCGTCGTGTGCACGAAGCGCGACCTCATCGAGTGTGTCCTTCAGCGCGACGCGATTGAGCTGACCCGTGAGCTCATCGTAGGAAGCGAGATAAACCAGCCGCTCTTCGAGCCGCTTGCGGTCGGTGATGTTGCGCATCGTGCCGATGACGCGCGCGGCATCGCCGGCGCCGTCCTTCAGGCAAATGCCGCAATCCTCGACCCAAATCGCCTTGCCGCCATCGAAATTGAGAATGTAATCGATCTGGAAAGGCTGAGCCGACACGAGCGAGTTGGCCATTGCCGTATCGACGATGTCTTTGAAGCGCTCATCGAGGCAGGCCTGCAGGTCGAGCCCGGAGGTCAAATTGCCGAACGCCTCGATGCCGAGCACCATCGGCGCATTGTCCGACCATTCGATACGGTCATCAGCAAGTGTCCAGTCATAGACGGCGGCGTCGCCGGCAGAGAGAGCCAGCCGCAGCCGCTGCAGCTCGCTGAACTCTTGCAGCGCAGCCAGCGCCCGCTGATTAACGTTCAGTGCCAAGAGAAACGCCTTCCCAACGCTCGCCCGGGCGTGGTCCTTACCCCTTGACCCGAGCGCCGCCCAAGTTACGGAGAGATACGTAAAAAAACGCCAAACTCCTGGGTTTCTCGCTTGCCGGAGGGACGTTTTTCGCGACTAAGACGCACCTTTGGGCGGGCAATTATGGTTAAGACGGGGTTCGACGTCGCAGGACGGCGATAGTGGTTGGCCGGCGGATTCCGCGGCGCCATAGTCCGGGCCGAGCGATTTCACGAGGAGCGCGCCGAGAGATGGAGGCAGAGAGCGTCAGTTTCTTGCGCGATCTCTGGTATTGCGCCGGGCCTGCCAGCTTGGTGAATGCCGGCACGATGCAGCACCGGACTTTGCTCGGTGAGCCCATTCTGCTTGGGCGCGACCATGGCGGGCGAGCCTTCGCGATGCGTGACCTCTGTCCGCACCGCGGCATTGTGTTATCCGCGGGCCGGCTCAAGCGCGCTGCGAACGGCGCGGGCAACACGAGCGAGGTCGAGTGCGCTTATCACGGCTGGCGCTTCGGCACGGATGGTGGTTGCCGCGCCATCCCGAGCCTTGCATCGGGCCAGGACATGGAAGTGTCGCGCATCAAGGTGCGGAGCTATCCGGTGATCGAGCGGCAGGGCCTGATTTGGATCTTCATGGCCGATGAAGCGGGCCGCGCCGCCGACAATGGCGAACCGCCGGAGCTGCCGCTAATCGCCGCCGATGCGTCGCCGGGCTTCACCGAAGCGATGACGTTCCATTGCGATGTCGATCATGCGGTCATCGGCCTCATGGATCCGGCGCATGGCCCCTTCGTCCATCGTTCCTGGTGGTGGCGCAGCGAGGCCTCGATCCATGAAAAGGCGAAGAAGTTTCATCCCTCGCCTTACGGCTTCACAATGACGAGCCACAAGCCGTCGTCGAACTCAGGCGCTTACAAGTTGCTCGGCGGCGAAGTGACCACGGAAATCGCGTTTCGCCTGCCCGGTCTCAGGACCGAGGCAATCCGTGCCGGCAAGAATTTCGTGCTCGGCGTCACGACGGTGACACCGGTGACGGTGGAAGAAACCGAGGTGCGTCAAATGTTTTACTGGAACGTGCCGTGGCTCGGCCTATTCAAACCGTTCTTCCGTCCGTTCGCGCGGCAATTTCTCGATCAAGACCGCTCGATGGTCGACTTGCAGGCGGAAGGGCTCAAATACAATCCGCGGCTTATGCTGATCGACGACGCCGATACGCAAGCCAAATGGTATTACCGGCTCAAGCGCGAATGGGAGAGCGCCCGCGCCGAAGGGCGCCCGTTCGAGCATCCCTTGCGCGAAGAAACAGTTTTGCGCTGGCGCAGTTGACTTGGCTATCCCCTCTCCCCTTGAGGGAGAGGTTAGGGTGAGGGGTTGAATCAGAGAGTCTTGCCCCACCCTCTCCCGGATCGCTACGGCGCTCCCGCGCCAAGCGATCCGGCCTCTCCCCTCAAGGGAGAGGCGAAACAAGACTGAGCGCCTGCGCTAAAGCGCGATACCGGTGCCGCCGAAGTCGCGCCGCGCATTCGTGATCGAGATCGTGAAGCCTGCGATAACGTCAATCAGCTCCATCACAGTGAGATAGAAGAACACCGAGGTGTTGAAGCCTTTGACGACGACAAACTCAAGCAGGCAAATCACCAAGACGCACAGTGAGAGCGCGTGATTGGTGATGGTGATCGCGTCCGAAGACGTCGAACGCAGGATCTCGCCGAACAAGGCGAAGAGACCGACCGCAACAAAGAAAGTGCCCCAGGTCGCCGCCCATGGGCCTGACACCATCGGAACGGTGAAGACGACAGTGTTGAGAAGCGCCTCCATGTTCGGAAGACCATCGGGACCCTTGAAGGACTCGCCGCCCAAAGCAAGGCCGCCGAACACGACCAGGTTGTAGACAATGACAACCGCGAAAATCAGCGGAAAGATTCTGAGAACGGCACCCATCGTCTGAACTCCCCTTTCTTGCCCAGCGCCAGTCGGCTCCCCCGGCGCAGCCATGTTTAGCACGGGGCCTCAGGAATTCGAAGGCGGCGGATCTGCTCGCGGCGCGTGCGCGCCATCGCTTGGCTCATCCTTAGCGGGCGACTTAAGAAACCGGGCGCGCAGCCACATCCCAAGCACGACCGAGCCGACGAGCGCGGCCGCCGCAAGGACGAGTTCCACCGGGTCGCGGCCGCGCAAGAAGGTGCCGAGATGGCCGCCGACAAAGGCGAACAGAGCCATCTTTGGGATGCTGCCTATACCCGTGCCCACCGCGAACTGCCAGAAACGCATATGCGAGGCGCCGGCGATCATGTTGACCATGATGGCTGGACCCGAAGGCACAAGGCGAACAAGCGCGCTCGCCACAATGCCGCGGCGGCCCAGGAGCTCGCTCGCCCGGCGAACCATCTTGCCGCCATAGCGCTTGACCAGCGTGCCGCCCGAAATGCGGCCGATCCAGAAGCCGAGCGAAGCGCCGATCATCGAGCCGATCCAGGAATAGATAAATCCGTCGACCGAACCGAAGATCGCCGCGGCCGCGCCGATCAAGAGAAACATCGGAAAACCGGTGAGGCTGAGCGCAACCACCGCCGCCACGACTTCGAACGGCGCCAGGGGCGAATGCTCGAAGGATTCAAGCAATTTGGCCGCGCCGGCTTGCCCCTCAATGCCTAGAATGCCAACGCCGAACACCATCGGCGCGATCATCGTGATCGTGGCGACGACGAGGATCGCGATGGCGAAAACAGCGGTCCAATCGATGCCGCGTGGCTTCTTATCGTCCGTTGACTGATTAAACTCGTCGCTCACTTACAGCTCGGTGCGTGCTTTGGGTAGGCGCGTGCGCCGCTTGAGCCACATTACGCCCAAAAGATCGGGCGTTGCTTGCAGCGCGCGGTCCAAGACGCCGTATTTCGACTTGCCGCTGCCGCGCGGGCGGTCGTTCACATCGACAAAATCGATGTCGTAGCCCTCACGCAGCATGAGCGCCGGAATGAAACGGTGCATGCCATGAAAATAGGGCAGACGCAGAAAAGCTTCCCGGGTGAAGAGCTTGAGGCCGCAGCCGACATCGCGGGTCTTATCGCCGAGGGCGGCACTCCGTATCTTGTTGGCGAGCTTTGAAGCTAAGCGCTTCTGCTGGCTTTCGTGGCGGTTCTTCCGCTGCCCCATGATAAGGCCCAGGCCTGGATTGTTGCTGCCCGCCTCGAACTTTGCGATGAGCGCAGGGATATCGGCCGGATCATTCTGGCCATCGCCATCAAGCGTGATGATGAGGCGGCCAGTGGCGCCCAAGACGCCGGTACGGATAGCCGAACTCTGCCCACAATTTTCCGAATGCTGGATCAGGCGCAGCTCGGGTGCCGCCGCGCGCTCGTTGAGGAGTGCCTGTTGCGTTCCGTCGGAGGAGCCGTCGTCGACGAAGATCACCTCAAAGGTGCGGCCGGTGAGCGCCGCGCGGACCTCAGCCAGCAGGCGCGCGACATTGCCCACCTCGTCCTTGACCGGAATTACGACCGATATATCGACTGCCACGCCATGCCTCGCCATGCCTGCCTGCTCGGCCGGCCGGCGGCGTTCATCTCATAGGGGCCAAGGCCGGTGCAAGCGCCGCGGGTCGCGTGCCTGCCTGCCTTAGGCTAAAAGCCCTGGGGACCGCTCGCGATTCGCGGGCGGTGCCCGGGTCGAAAGAGGACGGCAATGAGCGCGAGCGCAGGGGCAGCAAGCGGAAGCCGGGGGCCAAGCACCCTTTCCATCATGCTCGCTGTAATATTAGGCCTGACCGCCATCCGTCTGGTGGTGCTTTTCAACACATTCCTCAATCTCGGTGGCGATGAAGCGCAATATTGGGCATGGTCGCGCACGCTCGACTTCGGCTATTTCTCCAAGCCGCCTTTGATTGCCTGGATCATCGCCGGCACAACGGCAATTTGCGGCAATGGCGAAGCCTGTGTGCGTGTCTCATCGCCCCTGCTTCACGGCGCAACGGCGATCGCGATCTTCTTTGCGGCGCGCCGCCTCTACGACGAACGCATCGGCCTGTGGTCGGCGATTACCTACGCAACCTTGCCGATCGTGTTCTTTTCATCGGCGCTCATCACGACCGATGTGCCGTGCATATTTTGCTGGGCCTGCGCGCTGCTCGGCGTCGATGCCATGAACAAGGCGCATTCTGCCGGGCATGCGCGCGAGGCGTTACAGGCTGGCGCGCTGACGGGCCTCGCGGTCGGCGTCGGACTTCTTGCCAAATACGCGATGTTCTATTTCCCGCTGTGCATGATCGTGCACGCCGTGGTCTCGCGCGATGCGCGCCGCGCCATGTTGTCGCTAGCCGGTGCCACGCTTGCGATTGTCGCGCTCATCGTCCTATCGCCTAACCTGATCTGGAACGTTCAACAAGGGTTTGCGACCGTCAAGCACACGGCGGCCGACGCCAATTGGGGCGGCCAGCTCTTCAATGTCTCGGCGCTCGGCGCATTCATTTCGAGCCAAGTGGGCGTTTTCGGCCCCGTCCTCTTCGTCACATTCCTGTTTGGACTGGTGAATCTCGAGCGCCGCGCCACCGGGCCTTACAAGAACAGCGACATAATGCTCGTCTGCTACTCGGTACCGATCCTCGCCATCGTCATCGTGCAATCTTTCATCTCGCGCGCCAATGCCAATTGGGCCGCGCCCGCCTATATCGCGGCGACCATTCTCACGGTGGCCTGGCTGTTGCGCCCCGCATCCACGCCAAAACCCAAGCGCTGGTACAGCGTGACCGGCCGTGGCCTCCTCAACGCTTCGCTCGCCATTCATCTCGTTGCCGGCATCACGCTCTATTCGCTCGGCACGGTTCCCGGCGCGATCGAGCTCTTCGCGGTCGGCAACTCGTTCAAGCGCGTGCGTGGCTGGGAAGGCTTTCGCACGAAGTACCTCGAAGTCGTTCAGAAGGGACACTACCGCGCGGTCGTCACCGACGACCGGATGATCATGGCCGAGGTCATCTATTACGGCCGCGACAGCCATGTTCCTGTCGTGATCTTCGATATCAACGGCGTACCTGCCAACGAGTTCGAGCTCAAAGCGCCCTATACACCGGCCTTGGGCGATCCCGTGCTCTTGGTCACTCCGCGCGACGTGAGCCCGGTCGTGGATAATTTTTCCGTTGCCGAGCCGGTTGAGGTTTACCGTATGCATAGGGGCGGCCGATACTACACAGATTTTCATTTCATCCGCCTTGCGGACTTCAAGGGCTCGCGCGCCGGCTGATACCGGCTGACAAGACTCTTCACCCCGCCTAGTCTTGGCGCTTGACGGCGAACGGCGAGCGATGACCGGCGACACTCTCGATCTTGCGGCAAAAGGCGAAGGCGCAGCGCTCGAAACCTGGCAAGCGATTGCGCGCAAAGCGCTCGGCAACGCCGCGGATGGCATACTTGGCACGCGGGCCGATTGGCCTTTGGCGGATGCCTCCGGATTGCCGGGTGCAGCACCCTACATGCGCGGAACCAAAGCAGCGCGAGCACGCTGGGATATCCGTACGCTGATTTCCGAGCCGAGTCCCTCGCGCGCGAACGCACAAGCGCTCGAAGAGATCGCCGGCGGCGCGACATCGCTGTGGATCGATGCAGCTGCCTTCAGCACTCCAGAGGCTGCCTTGTCTGCAGCGCTTGCCGATATTCCCCTTGAGCACGTGGCGCTTGCGTTTGATGGTGCAAATATCGCTGCAGCACGCGCGGCGCGGCAAATCGCGCATGGCGCCTCCATCTTTCTCGGTTTCGATGATTTTGCCGCGATGGCTCGCGGTGGCGCCGCTCAAAATCGATTGGCGCAAACAGTTGATCTCGCGCGCGAGACCGCGCTCACGCATTCCCAGGCGCGCGCTATCAGCATCGACACACGTGTCTATCACAATGCCGGTTCCACGCCCGCAACAGAGCTTGCAACCGCGCTTGCTTCGGGGGTCGCCTATTTGCACGCGCTGGAAAGCGCGGGGTTCACAATCGAAGCGGCGGCTCGGCAAATCGCCTTTATTCTCGTGACCGATGCGAATTTCGTCACTTCGATTGCAAAGCTGCGCGCGCTTCGGCGTTGTTGGGCACGCGTGCTCGACGCTTGCGGCGCCGGCGATGCAATGCGCGACGTGCACGTTACCGCCGTCTCATCCGAGATGATGATGACGCGGCATGACGCGCACACGAATATTCTACGCACGGCGCTCGCTGGCTTTGCCGCCGCGGTTGGCGGTGCCGATGCAATCGCGCTCCTTCCGTTTGACGCGCGCGGGGGCAAGACCTCGGACGAGGCGCGGCGCATTGCATGCAACACGCAGAGCATTTTGCTTGAAGAGGCGAATGTTGCACGCGTGATTGATCCCGCAGGTGGCGCATTCGCTATCGAGCGCGCAAGCGAAGCTCTTGCTCAGCAGGCATGGCGCGAATTTCAAGAGATCGAAGCACAAGGCGGAATGGCAGCGGCTCTTTCAAACGGGTTCCTCGCGCGCAAGATCGCCGAGGCGTGGGGGGCGCGGCGCAAGCGCATTGCGCGGCGCGGAGAATGGATCACTGGCGTTTCCGACTTTCCCTCGCTCACCGAGGCTGCTCTCCCACCGTCCAAATCACATAAGACGATCTCGACTTTCACCACGCGTCATCTCGATGACGAATTCGAAGCACTGCGCGCGGCGAGCGACGCGCATCTCAAAACCCATGGCGAGCGGCCGAAGATCTATCTTGTCGCCATCGGCAGCGAGATCGATTCCGGCCCGGGTGTCGCGTTTGCGCGTTCTGTCTTTGAATCGGGCGGGATTGAGGCCGTGGCTGGCGCGCCATCGAGCGATGCACAAAGCGCTGCTGCTGCTTATCTCGACTCCGGTATATCGATTGCTGCGCTGTGCTCGTCCGATGCGGTCTACGCGGAAAAAGCGCTCGCGTTTGCTCATGAAGTGGCGCGTGCCGGCGCGCGTTATCTCTATTTCATCGGCGCCCCGGGCGATCTCGAACAGGCTTTGCGCGAGGCAGGTGTTGATGAGTTCGTTTCCGAAAACGTCGATGCGATCGAGCTTTTGAAACGCGCGCAAGAAACACTGGGGATTGCGCCTTGAGCAAGATCCCCGACTTCACTAAGCTCAATCTCGGCGCGCTCAGTGCACAGCACAGGGGCGCAGTAATGCCAGACGTTTGGCACACGCCCGAAGGCATCGGCGTCAAATCGCTCTACACAAGCGAAGACATCAAAGGACTTGGTTTCGTCGACACGTATCCCGGCCTGCCGCCCTTTCTGCGCGGGCCTTACCCGACAATGTATGTCGGCCAACCTTGGACGATCCGCCAATATGCGGGCTTTTCAACGGCGGAAGATTCAAACGCCTTTTACCGGCGCAATCTTGCGGCGGGACAAAAGGGCCTCTCCGTTGCGTTCGACCTTGCAACACATCGCGGCTATGACTCGGACCACCCACGCGTCGTCGGCGACGTCGGCATGGCGGGCGTTGCGATTGATTCCATCTTGGATATGCGCACGCTCTTCGCTGGCATTCCGCTCGGCGAAATGAGCGTTTCGATGACCATGAACGGCGCGGTGTTGCCGATCATGGCGCTCTACATTTTGGCGGCGGAAGAGCAAGGCGTGCCGCATGCGAAACTCTCGGGCACGATTCAGAACGACGTGCTCAAAGAGTTCATGGTGCGCAACACTTATATCTATCCGCCCGCCGCATCGATGCGCATCGTCGGCGATATTTTCGCTTACACCGCGAAGGAAATGCCGCGCTTCAATTCGATCTCGATCTCGGGCTATCACATGCAGGAAGCGGGCGCGACGGCGGACCTCGAGCTCGCATACACGCTCGCCGACGGCATCGAATATGTGCGCACCGGCATGAATGCCGGTCTTGCCATCGATCAATTCGCGCCGCGGCTTTCGTTCTTCTGGGCAATCGGCATGAACTTCTTCATGGAAGTCGCCAAGATGCGCGCGGCGCGCCTGTTGTGGTCGAAGCTCATGAGCGATATGGGCGCGAAGGACCCGCGCTCGCTTGCGCTCCGCACGCATTGCCAGACCTCGGGATGGAGCCTCACTGCGCAGGACGTCACCAACAACATCGTGCGCACTTGCATCGAGGCGCTCGCGGCCGTTCATGGCGGCACGCAATCGCTGCACACAAATTCCTTTGATGAGGCGTTGGCTTTGCCGACCGATTTCTCCGCGCGCATTGCCCGCAACACGCAAATCCTGTTGCAAAACGAGGCTGGCACGCGGGATATCATCGATCCGTGGGGCGGCTCTTACTATGTCGAGCGCTTGACCGCCGATCTTGCGCAGCGCGCGTGGACCCATATCCGCGAAGTCGAAACCATCGGCGGCATGAGCAAGGCCATCGAGCTGGGCTTACCGAAATCGCGCATTGAGCGCGCTGCCGCCGAAACGCAGGCGCGCATCGATTCCGGGAGACAGAGCGTGATTGGCGTCAACAAATATCGCTTAACTGATGAAGCCGAGGTGGATGTTCTGAAAGTCGACAATTCAGCCGTGCGCGCCTCGCAGATCGAAAAACTCAAACGTTTGAAGGCGGACCGAGACGAGAAAGTTCTCAAGGCCGCACTCAAGGCGCTCTCGCAGTCCGCGAAGGCCGGCCAAGGCAATCTGCTCGATCTTGCGCTCAAGGCAGCGCGTGCAAAAGCAACTGTTGGCGAAATCTCGGCAGCGCTCGAAAAAGTCTGGGGGCGCCACCAGGCCGAGATCATCTCTTCCGGCGGCGTCTATGCAAACGAGATGGAGGGCACCGACACCGTGCCACGCGTAAAGCGGCTCGCCGAAACGTTCGAGCGTCTCACTGGGCGGCGCCCACGCATGCTCGTTGCGAAGCTCGGCCAAGACGGTCATGACCGCGGACAAAAGGTGATCGCTTCCGCCATGAGCGATCTTGGCTTCGACGTGGTTGTCGGGCCACTTTTCGCAACGCCCGAAGAGGCGGCCGATCAAGCCATCAGAAACAAAGTGCACATCGTGGGCGTTTCATCTCTCGCGGCTGGACATTTAACGCTCGTGCCTGCACTCAAACAGGCGCTCGAGAAGCGCAAAGGTGGCGACATCATGCTGGTTGTTGGCGGCACGATTCCGGCGAGCGATCATGCGGCGCTCGAAGCGGCAGGCGTTGAAGGCATTTTCGGGCCCGGCACGAACATCGCCGACTCGGCGGAGATTTTGGTGCGCAAGCTTGCCAAGCGCCTCGGCCAAGTGCTGGACAATGTCGGCTAGAGCAATTTGAGCGTTGGCCGTCATCCCGTGTGCAGCGCAGCGTGCAACGATGCGCTGCAGACACGGGATCTCCTGCTGCCAAGTGGATCCCGGATCTGCGAAGCAGCACTTCGTGCCGCATCGCGTCCGGGATGACAATTCAGATTGATCGCGAAGCGACTAAAGAAGCACGCCGAAGAGGTCGTATTCATCGGAGCCGGTGATCTCGGCGCGAACGATATCGCCAGCCTTCACATTCATCGCGTCTTCGATTTGGACTGTGCCGTCGATCTCGGGCGCATCGCCTTTGGAGCGGCCGATTGCACCTTCCTCGTCCACCTCGTCGATGATGACATCGAGAGTCTTGCCGACCTTGGCTTCGAGGCGCTTTGCGCTGATCTCTTGCTGCACCGTCATGAAGCGATGCCAGCGCTCTTCGGTGACTTCGGGCGGCACGGCACCGGGAAGATCATTCGCCGCAGCGCCCTTGACCGGCTCATATTTGAAGCAGCCGACACGATCGAGCTGCGCTTCTTTGAGCCAATCGAGCAGAAGATCGAAATCCTCATCGGTCTCGCCAGGGAATCCAACAATGAAAGTCGAGCGCAAAGTGAGATCGGGGCAATCTGCGCGCCAGCTGGCGATGCGCTCCAAGATCTTCCCTTGGTTCGCGGGGCGGCGCATCGCTTTCAAGACGCGCGGGGAAGCATGCTGAAACGGAATGTCGAGATAAGGCAAAATTTTGCCTTCCGCCATCAGCGGAATCACTTCATCGACATGCGGATAGGGATAGACGTAATGAAGGCGCGTCCAGACGCCAAGCTCGCCAAGCGATGAGGCAAGATCGAAGAAACGCGTGCGCAACGTTTTATCGCGCCATTTGCTTGTCGCATATTTGAGATCAAGCCCATAGGCGCTCGTATCTTGCGAAATAACGAGCAGCTCCTTCACGCCCGCGCGCACCAGGCGCTCCGCCTCGCGCATCACATCGCCGATCGGCCGCGAAACCAGATCGCCGCGCAGTGAAGGGATGATGCAGAAGCTGCAGCGGTTATTGCAGCCCTCGGAGATCTTCAAATAAGCGTAATGGCGCGGCGTGAGATGAATGCCTTCGGGCGGCACGAGATCAAGGAACGGGTCGTGCTTCGGCGGCAGCGCCGCATGCACGGCCGACATCACTGCCTCGTATTGATGCGGGCCCGTGACCGCCAGCACCTCGGGATGCGCTGCCTGAATTTTTTCTGGCTCCGCGCCCATGCAGCCCGTGACGATCACGCGGCCGTTCTCGGCGATTGCCTCACCGATCGCATCGAGCGACTCGGCCTGGGCGCTTTCGAGAAAGCCGCAGGTGTTAACGAGCACGAGGTCGGCGCCCTTGTAATCCGGCGCAATGGCGTACCCTTCCGCGCGCAGCCGCGTGATGATCCGCTCCGAATCAACCAGCGCCTTGGGGCAGCCCAAGCTCACAATTCCGACTTTGGGCGCGGGGCCTTCCATCGCCACTTTATGTCCTCACCAAAGTTTCAAGCGCGTACGTAGACATCAGCATCAGACTTCCGACAAGATGGTGCGGCGGCGCCTGCGCCGCCAGGGCGGAGCCGCAATGTCGACCTACGAGAAATTAACGCCAACCGATCTTCAGCTCCTGGCTTTCAAGGGGTTGAGCGGCGAGGAGCCCATCGTGCTCGTCCATTTGTTGCGGTTCCGGGCGCGCGCGGCCTATCCCCGCGACTATGAGGGCCCGAAGGCGGATGTCTCGGGCGGCGAGGCGTTTCGCCGCTATGACGAGGCGGCACGCAAGCGCATCGAGGCGGTCGGCGGGCAGATCGTCTGGGGGGCGCCTTCGATGATGACCTTGGTCGGCCCGCCCAATGAACGCTGGGACGAGGTGTGGGTCGTGTCGTTCCCGAACCGGCAAGCGTACATGAACTTGCAGGCCGATCCGGAATATGAAGCGGCGGTGACGCATTGGACGGCAGCGCTCGCCGAGTCCCGCATCTTCATCTGCAAAATCTCTTAGTGGCGGTGGAGCATGGAAGGGAAAGGCAGCTCGGGGCCTCGCTCTCTTGATCTTGTCGAGACCCTATCTAGCGGATCAGGATTTTGGACCGGCGACGGCATCAATCACCAGAACCAAACTTTCCACGCGCTGCTTCTCGTGCGGCGTCTGTTTGGAGCACAACCGGCACTACTTTGGTTCAAGGCCGCCGGAGACGGGGGCGTTGTCTACCATGAGGAGGTCTCCCTCTTTGGACCCGGCATGGATGGTTCTCTCACAATGGTGAGCGCAAACACGAACATTCCGTTTGTGCAGGAATTTGGTTCGTCCGCTCGGGGTGGCGCGTTTGATTTTCATCACGGGGATCATTCGCGCCATGACACGTTCCGCGAGATCGTCAGCTTCGACCTCATTTCAACCGGCGAAGTAAGGCTCACCTTTAAATGGGGCATGCCTGGCGAGGTGGTGTCGGATCGAAGTTCGGCCAAGCTCACGCGCTCAAACGCGCCGCCGTCGGATGCACCAATTCGTTGAAGACGATAAGATTGCCTCCTAATCTTCTTCGCCGTTATTGCCGCTGTCGCCGCGCTCCAGCGCCGAGCTGTCGGTGCCGTAAAGCGTGAGCGTGATCGGCTTGCCTTTGGTGTAATAGAACCCTTGGACCTCGCCGAACTTTTGAACTTGGAGCCCCTCCGCCTGAAGCTCGGCCTGGAACGCCGCACGCTCCGAATCCGCAACCACGACGAGGCCGCAGCCCGGGTGCGTTGAAAGATGATGCACGGCAGATTTGCCGTCGCCGAGCAGCGTTGCCGAACCGAAATGGAAAATCGCTGAAGGCTCCGTAAATCCCGCGGTCGCGACACTCATGTGCGCGCAGCCATGAAGCTCATGCGCGACATCGGCGATCTCATCGCTCACCCAGAGGCGTTTGAAATTTGGCACGGCGAATTGAAACAGCGCGAGATAAGTGAGCCCGGTCGCCGCAAGAAGCGGCAGCAAGCGCTCTGCGCTCGGCTTCCACCACAGAAACGCGCCGGCGACGAGTAGCGCGGCGGCGAAAATCGACGCGAGGATGACGAAGGGCGTCACCGCTTCGCCAATCTTGTTCGTGGCGAGGAGCGGTAGCGCTGTTACCGCGCAGGCGGCGATGAGAAACAGCAAGCCGAAAACGCGATGCCACCAGCGCCCGCCCGGCGTCGCCAATTGATCTGTAGCATCTCTGAGGCCGGCGCCCGCAAGCAAGGCAATCGCCGGAAATACCGGCAAGGTGTAATGCGGCAGCTTGGTCGCAACGAGCTCGAACATGATCCAGGTCGGCAGGATCCATGCGAGCAAGAAGCGCGTGAGCCGCTTTTTTCGCATGCGCCAAGCATAAAATCCGCCAAGACCTGCCAGCACCACGCCGGGGAAGAATGTCAGCATGAACAGCAGCGTGTGATAGCCCGGCGGCTGCCCATGGCTCTGCTCGCCATGCGCGATCTTATAGCCGAAGGAATGCCCAATCGCGTGCTGAAGGAACGCACCATGCGTGTCGATCTCGATTGCGATCAGCCATGGCGCGATGATTGCGGCAACGATGACGACGCCGAGAATTGGATTGAGGCTGAGCAAATAGCGCCATTCGCGTTGCCAGACGCCGTAGGCGATGATCGTGAGACCGACGATCAAGAGAATGATCGGGCCTTTGAGCAAGCCGCCCAAGCCCAGCGCGACCCAGAACAGAAGCGGCCAGCCTACGAAGCGCCGTTTTTTGTCTGGCGGATGTGCAATCGACATCCAAAGCGCAATTTGCGCGATAAGCGTTGTGAGCGCGAGCATTGCGTCGATCTTCGCCAGATGCGCTTCGGCATTAAGCAGCAAGCTTGGCGCAAGGATCAGCCCGCCGGCTAGACCACTTGTCGGATCGAATAGTCGAGCGCCGAAGCAAGCCGTGAGAAGGACAAGCGAGAGCGATGCGAGAAGGGACGGAATGCGAAACGCCCAGATGGGCGCGTGATCGCCGCCGAACGGAAATGCCGTAGCGGCTTGCAACCAGTAGATTCCAATCGGTTGCAGGAAGCGGTCTTGATCGGCGAATTTGATGTCGATGAAATTGTGGCTTTCGAACATTTGGCGCGTTGCTTGTGCGTAGCGCGCCTCATCGCGATCAACGACCGGCAAATTGAACCAACCGGGCAATTGCAGAACGAAGGTCACGAGCGCAAGGGCGAGATAGGCGCGCGGCGAGAGCTTCGTGCTGCCTTCGGGAACCAGCCACGACAACAGCTTTCGCACGGGTCAGCTCGCGCTCTCGACGGAGAGGAGCCGTCTCTCCGGCGGCAAAGTCGTGCGGCGCAAGAGCCACATAACGCCCAGAAGATCCCAGACGCCTGCGAACGCGCGGCCGATATTGGAATATTTCGAGACGCCCGCGGTGCGCGGCCGGTCATTCACCATCACGTAGGCGGCCTGGAAGCCGAAATGGCGCGTAAGCGCCGGCAAATAGCGGTGAAGCGAGTCGAAAAACGGGAAGGCCAGAAAAAGATCGCGGGGGATCAACTTCAATCCGCAGGCGGTGTCCGGGCAATCATCACGCAACAAGGCGCGGCGCAAATTGTTGGCGAATCTGGATGCGACTTTGCGGCTCGCATCGGCAATCCGCGTGCGCCTGATGCCGGCGACGAGGCCGACCTCGCCGAGTTTCGCAAGATCGATGGACTTGGTCATCGCGACGATATCGTCAGGATCATTCTGGCCGTCGCCATCCATCGTGGCGACCCACAGCGCACGCGCCGCCATGAAGCCCGTGCGCAGCGCCGCGCTTTTACCGGAACGCTTGGAATGTGAGATCGCGCGCATCGCCGGCGCGCCCGAGGCCATCTGCGCAAGCAGCGAGCCCGTCTCGTCGGAAGAGCCGTCGTTCACGAAGATGATCTCGAAATTGCCGAGCGGCAAAAGCTTGAGCAGCGCCTCACGCACGACGGCCTCGATATTGCCCGCCTCGTTATAGACAGGCACGACGACGGAAAGGATCGGGCGCGGCATGCTTGGTCCGGGCTTGGCGAGGCGCCCCACGCAAGGGACAAGCGCGGGCGATGCGGCGGCGTTATAGCAGCGCGGCGCGCAAAGGCGATAGCCGAAGCGGGCTTAGATCTTGACCTGCGAGCGATCCCAGCCGCCGCCCAGCGCGCGGTAAAGCTCGATCGCCGCCTCGGCCTGCTGGAGCTTCACCTGGGTTAGCTGGCTCTCGGCCGAGAACAGGGTCGATTGCGCCTGAAGCACGGTCGTCAAGTCGGTCGCGCCCTCGCGGTATTGGATCTGGGCGAGCCGGTAGGCCTCGCGGGCGGAGGCGACTTCGATGTCGACCTGCTTGCGCTCCTGGGCAAGCGTATCCACCGAGCTCAAGGTCACATCGACCTCGGAAAAGGCTGATAAGACCGCCTTGCGATAGGCCAGCACCAGCACCGATTCCTGCGCTTTGGCGCTCTTGGCGGCTGCGCCGCGCCGGCCGGCATCGAAGATCGTCTCGGCGATCGTGCCACCGGCGGTCCAGGTAGCAGTTCCGGCATTGAAGAGGGCCGAGAGCGCCGTGCTCACATTGCCGGCCGAGCCGGTCAGATCGATGGAGGGGAAGAAGGCGGCGCGTGCGGCAGCAAGATCGGCGGAGGCGCTGCGGAGCTGAGCCTCCGCCTCGGCGACATCGGGACGGCGCGCGAGAAGCTGAGAGGGGAGCCCGGGCGTCACCCCGGGAATGACGAGCGCATCGAGGCTCTGCCCTTGAATATCAAAGCCGGAGGACGGGCGGCCGAGAAGGATCGCAAGGGAGGCGAGCGTCGAGCGCTCCTGCTGGACGAGAGGCGGTATTGAAGCCGCTTGGCGCGCGACGGCGGCCTGCTGATTGATGAGGTCGGAGGGCGGCGCGGCGCCATTGGTGACGCGCGACTGGATGAGCTTGAGCGTTTGGTTGGCAATATCGAGATCGGCCTGCGCAACCTTGATCTGGTCCCTAAGCGACAAGACCTCGACATAAGCCGTCGCAACGCCCGAGGCCGTGGCGAGGCCGACCGCCGCCTGATCGAAGCGCGTCGCCGCCAGCGAGGCGACCGCCGACCGGCGCCCCGCGAGATTTTGGCCCCAGATATCGAGCTCGTAATTAAGACCAAGCGAGCCCGTGAATCTCTTTGAGGAGGTGTTGGGCCGAAACTCCCCGCTCTGCGTTTCGCCGGCTTGCGCGCTCAAGGTCGGCCAGAGGCTCGAACCCGCGCTCGTGACCTGCGCTTCGGCCTGAACGACCCTGAGGGCTGCCGCGCGCGTGTCAAAACTGTTGGCCTCGGCTTCATAGAGCAAGCTTTCAAGCTCCTTCGAGCCAAAGCCCTTCCACCAATCGCGGGTCGGCCAGGCAGAGCCTTGGGCGACTTCGGCACCGGTCCATTTCTGCGGTACGTCACCCTTTTCAATCGCCTTGGGCGGCGCATGAATGCAGCCGGTAAGCAAAGCCACCGTGGCGGCGCCAAGCAACAACGGACGCATCACGCTACTCGCTCGCAAGGGCCACCACCGGATCAAGACGCGAGGCCTTGTAAGCCGGCGCGAAGCCGAACACGAGCCCCGTCACCGCGGCGCACGAGAACGCCAAGATCATCGGCGGCGCGGTGAATTTCACTTCGGTTCCAAAAGCCTGGATCAACAACGCAACGCCGACGCCCGCCAAGAGACCGATGACGCCGCCGAGCGCTGAGACAACGGTCGCTTCGGTCAAGAACTGCTGCAGGATGTTGCGCGGGCGCGCGCCTGTCGCCATGCGAATGCCGATCTCGCGTGTCCGCTCGGTTACCGAGACGAGCATGATGTTCATCACGCCGATGCCGCCGACAAGCAGGGAGATTGCCGCAATCGATCCTAGCAGGATCGTCATGGTGTTCTGTGTCTCGGTCGCCGCCGCAAGGAAATCGGCGCTGTTGTTGATCCGGAAGTCCTCGGTGCCGTGGCGTGCCAAGAGAAGCTCGTGGATGCGCTCTTGGGTTTCGTTCATCGTATCGGTCGAAGTGCATTCGACATTGATGTTGCGAACCGACCTATCGCCCCATAGGCGCAAGGCGCCCGTTGTGATGGGAACGAGTGCGACATCGTCTTGATCGTTGAAGCCCGTCGCGCCTTTCACCGACATGACGCCGATCACCAGAAACGGAACGTTCTTGAGGAGAACGTACTTGCCGATCGGGTCGGTTCCGGGGGCAAAGAGATTATCGACCACCGTCTGGCCGAGCACAGTGACCGCAGCATACCCTTGCTCATCCTCGGCAGTGAAAAATGTGCCTCTGGCGACGTTCCAGTTGCGCACTTCCGGCATTTCCGAAGACGTGCCGCTCGCCTGGGTTTGATAATCCTGATCGCCGTAGCGCGCCGTGACGCTCGTGCCCGCATCGGGAATCGCGGCCTTGACGCCTTCGAGGCCCGCGATCGCCTTGACGTCGTCCAGATACAATGTTCTCGCGCCCTGGCCGAAGCTGCGCGAAGTCTGGCTGCCGCCACGGACCATGAGCAAATTCGTGCCGAAGGAGCTGATGCGCTCGATCACCGATTGCTTGGCGCCCTCGCCGATCGCGAGCATCGCAACCACCGAGCCGACGCCGATCATGATGCCAAGCAAAGTGAGCACGGTGCGGAAGAGGTTGACCCGCAAGGATGAAATGGCCATGTGCGTCGCCTCGCGCACATCGGCGACGAGCGAGCTGGCAAGATTTGGATCATGCGAGGTGTCCAGATTGATCGTGAGCGCACGCGATGCCGGCAATTCGGCGCCGCTGTCCGAGATGATCTGTCCGTCTTTGAGCTCGATGATACGGTTGGCGTTTTTCGCTACTTCGCGGTCATGTGTAATGATGATGACGGTGTGGCCATCGGAAGCGAGCTTGCGCAACAGCGTTATGACTTCCTCGCCGCTCCTTGAATCGAGCGCGCCGGTCGGCTCGTCGGCGAGCAGTACCTTGCCGCCATTCATGAGCGCACGCGCTATCGAGACGCGCTGCTGTTGGCCACCCGAGAGCTGATTGGGCCGATGATCGAGGCGATCAGAGAGACCTAGCGACGATAGAAGCTCCTCAGCGCGCAATTTACGCTGCTCGCCCGGAACCCCGGCATAGATCGCCGGTATTTCGACATTTCCCACAGCCGTCGCTGTGCCGATCAGATTGTAGCTCTGGAACACGAAGCCGAAAGCTTCGCGCCGAAGCCAAGCAAGCTCGTCGCGACCAAAGTCCGAGACGTCGCGGCCATTGAATAAATATTGGCCGCTGGTCGGACGGTCGAGACAGCCGAGCAAATTCATCAAGGTCGATTTGCCTGAACCCGACTGGCCGACGATTGCGATAAACTCGCCCGCGAAAATCGATAGCGAGATGCCCCGCAGCGCTTCGACTTCGACGCCGCCCGAGGTGACGAAGACCTTGCGCACATCCTTGAGCTCGATGAGTGGCGCGAGTGTAGCGGCTTTGTCGACGGCGAACCTGGTCTCGTTCATTTCAGAGGGTCTCCGTCTTACGGCGCGAACCCAAAGGGCGGCCGGCCGGCCGTGGCGCCGCCCGCGGGCTTCGTCACCTTCTGCGCCTCGCCGACCACGACCTTATCGCCTTCTTTCAAGCCGGACTTGATCTCGATATTGACGCGGTCGGTGACGCCGGCCTCGACCATGCGACGCTCGATCTTGCCGCTCGCATCCATGACTTGAACGAAGCCGTGATGCGCAGCGAAGCCGCCACGGCCGCCAGGTTTTCTGCCCTGCCCTGTCG
>JBAQHC010000394.1:0-4923 GCA_049288095.1 Alphaproteobacteria bacterium
GTCTTTGACTCAACCCCTCACCCTAGCCCTCTCCCACAAGGGGAGAGGGGACTAATCTGTATTTGGTCACCCGAATCCGCGCGGCTTATACGCTGATTGCCGCAACGCACACAAGCTAATTGGGGCGCGCTAAGATTTAGGCAAGCCGCCGCTTGACACTTCGAGGAGGCGGCGGAGCCGCGGCCTAATTGGAGGCGAACAGCAGGGAGCCGCCGCGAAGCTCCTCAACCAGGCGGGTCGCGACGCTCGGCTCAACGGCAGGGCAGCCCCAGCTGCGACCGATGACGGGTGCGCCCGGCTGCACGTACTCAGCGCCGTGGAGGACGATCGCCCGCGCTTCCGCATTGTCATTAGTCGGATCAAGGCCTTTGAGCCTGAGCGAGAGCCCATGCTGCCCGGTATAGGGGCTCTCCGTCACATAGGCTCCAAGCGAGCTTGCCCGTGAGTCCTTGGTGTTGGCGAAATTTCTTGCCACCCCGGTGTGATCTGGGTCCGAGCCCACGCCGTGGGCCACCAAGTAGGACATCACCCGGCCGGTATCGCGTTCCAGCACGAACAAGCGCGGCGTGCTCGATGGCAGCCCGTAATCGATAATCGCCATCACGTGATCATTGGTCACATACGGCGAGTGGGCCCTATATGCGGCCATCGCCGCTTTGAATACGGCGGGCCTAATTCCTGCGCTTGGCCACGACATATCGTCGGCAAAGGCTGTGTTTGGGAGCATTGAAGCCGCCATCAAAACAGCGGCCAATGCGTAGCCTGCAGCTTGAAAACGAGAGACGATCAACTTAAGGCTCCAGAATCGATGTCCGTGGACAAACATAATGGCATCCGGCCGGATCGCGCTATTCGTCACCTGTCTCGTGGACATTTTACGCCCGAGAGTAGGTTTTGCAGCAATAAAATTGCTTAAAGAAACTGGCTTTTCTGTGGCTGTCCCTAATCAATCCTGCTGTGGACAACCCAATTTTAACGCTGGTGACAAAGAGGGCGCGCGCCGCGTTGCGCGGGCCCAAATCGCGGCTTTCGAGGGCTTTGACTATGTCGTTGCCCCCTCCGGCTCGTGCGCGGGCATGGTTAAGATTCACTATCCCGAACTGTTCGAGCCCGGCACGGAAGATCACCGCAAGGCCGAGGATCTCGCGAACCGAACCTACGAGCTCACGAGTTTTTTGGCCGATGTCGCCAAGGCCCAGATCGTCCGTACACGGCAGGATGGCAGCGCGACCTATCACGATGCCTGCTCGGGCTTGCGCGAGCTCGGGGTGAAACGTCAGCCGCGCGCGCTTCTTAAGTCGGTCGACGGGCTGAAGCTCGTCGAGATGCATGAGGCCGAGGCCTGCTGCGGCTTTGGCGGCACGTTCTGCGTGAAATATCCCGAGATTTCGGGCCGCATTGTCGAGAGCAAGGTCGAAAACATCGCGGCGAGCGGCGCGGACTGCGTGATTACCGGCGATGTCGGCTGCCTGCTCAATATCGAGGGCAAGCTGCACCGGCTCGGCAAATCGACCCCGGTCTATCACGTCGCCGAAGTCCTGGCCGGCATGACCGAGGATGCGACGTGAGCGCCTTCGAGCCGGAGTTGTTTCCCGAGAAATCGCGTGCCGCGCTCGATGACGCGGCGCTTAAGACTTCGCTTCGTGCCTTCAGCGAACGCAGCCGCACTGTGCGCGCGAACGTCATTGAGGGCTTTGATGAGTTCGATGCGCTCCGCGATCTTGGACGCGACATCAAGGACGATGCGCTGTCGCGGCTCGATCAGCTACTGACGCAATTCGAACAGGCAGTGAAAGCGCGCGGCGGTGAAGTTCATTGGGCTCGCGACGCCGCGGAGGCGAGGGCGATCATTCTAAAGCTCGCGAGAGACGCGGGCGCCAAGACGATCATCAAATCCAAGTCGATGGTGAGCGAGGAGATCGATCTCGTGCCTGAGCTCGAAGGCGCGGGGATCCGAACGGTTGAGACCGATCTCGGCGAATACATCATTCAACTGCGCCATGAGCGACCGAGCCACATCATTGCTCCTGCCATTCATCTCTCCAAAGGCGAGGTAGCCGACACTTTTCGCGAGCACCATGCGTCGCTCGATGTAGCCCGCGTGCTTGAGACGCCGGCAAGCATGGTCAAGGAAGCGCGTGAAATCCTGCGCCGCGATTTTGCCAATGCCGAAGTCGGCATTACCGGCGCGAATTTCCTCGTCGCCGAAACAGGCTCGGCCGTTTTGGTGACCAATGAAGGCAATGCCGATCTTTCGGCGGGATTGCCGAGGACGCATATCGTGCTCACCGGCATCGAAAAAGTCGTGCCGACTTTCGATGATGCCGCTGTTTTCTTGCGCCTCCTCGCGCGATCTGCGGTGGGACAGGAGATTTCGACTTACACATCGGTTTTTTCCGGGCCGCGCCAACCGGGTGAAACCGAGGGCCCGACCTCGTTTCATGTCGTGCTGCTCGACAATGGCCGCAGCAGCCTTTTAGGCACCGAATTTCAAGAGGTGCTCCGCTGCATCAGATGCGGCGCTTGCCTCAATCATTGCCCCGTGTTCGGCGCAATCAGCGGCCACGGCTATGGCTCGATCTATCCTGGGCCGATCGGCGCGGTGTTGACGCCTGGGCTTGTCGGCATCGACGAAGCGCATCATTTGCCGAATGCCTCGACGCTGTGCGGGCGCTGCGAGGAAGTTTGTCCCGTGCGCATTCCGTTGCCGAAAATGCTGCGCCATTGGCGTGAGCGCGAATTCGCTCGGGCGCCAAATGCCGTGACAGGACATCGCGCACTAGCCATATGGTCGTTCTTTGCATCATCGCCGAGGCGCTATCGTTTCGTTGCCGGTCTTGGCAAGGCGGCGCTCGGCGCGCTGTCGCGAATTCAAGGCAAGGGCTGGATCAAATGGCTGCCGGCGCTTGCCGGCGGTTGGACGAAGGAGCGCGATATGCGCATCGCTCCGGGCGCGAGCTTTCAAGCTCAATGGCGAGAGCGGGGCGGGGAATGAGCGCGGCGCGCAATCAGATTCTTGCAGCGGTCCGCAAGGCCAAACCGGCGCGCGCGAGCGCGACGATCGGGCGCCAAGCGCTGTTGCCGCCGAAATTCGTGCGCGAGGCGCGCGATCTTGTGGCGCTCTTTGCCGAAAAGCTCGCCAATGTATCGACAAGCGTTGCGATGCTCGATCATGCCAGCGAAATTCCCCTCCATCTCGCGCAGTGGCTTGGCGAACATGGACTCAGGGACAAACCGCTGCTCCTAGCCGAAGAGCCGTCATTGCGCGCACTCGATTGGAGCACTGCGAGGCTCGATGCGCGTGCGGGCGCGCCCGATGTGCCGGCGCCAGCGACGATTGTCAGCGGTGCTTTCGCGGGTGTTGCCGAGACGGGCAGCATCGCTATGGTCACGAATGGCGCGAGCCGGCCGAGCCACAATATCCTTGCTGACAGCCACATCGTCGTGCTTAGCCGCAGCCAAATCGCTGCATCGATCGAGGATGTTTGGCGCGCGGCGAGCGAGCGGGGCCTGCCGCGCTCGCTGGCCTTCATCACCGGTGCCTCGCGTACGGCCGATATCGAAATGACGATGGAGCTTGGCGTGCATGGCGCCGTGCGCATGCATGTCGTGCTGATCAACGACGAGATCTCTTCGGTGCCGAGATTTTCGCGGTAAGATTTTCGCGTTGAACATGTGGGACGGATCGAAAATTGGCTCGCGTTGAAAAAGCTGAGACACGAAGGCCCATGGTGGCGCTCGCCCTCGGCGGCGGCGCTGCGCTTGGCTGGGCGCATATCGGTGCGCTCAGAGTGCTTGAAGAGGCATCAATAGAGATCGATGCGATCGCCGGCGCGTCGATCGGAGCGCTCGTCGGCGCCTGCGCGCTGTGCCGCGTGTTGGATCCACTCGAGGATATCGCGCGCGGCATGAACTGGCGCAGGCTTCTCTCCCTTGCCGATCCCTTGATGGGCGCACCGGGCCTCCTCAAAGGTGCCGCGGTGATCGCGATGATGGAGCGCTATATCGGCTCGCGCAAAATCGAGGAGCTTGATCGGCGCTTTGTCGCCGTCGCCGCCGACCTCATATCCGGCGAGGCCGTGCGCATCTCAAGCGGCTCGATCACGGAGGCGGTGCGTGCCTCGATCTCTATTCCCGGGATCTTCCTGCCGGTGGAGAGGGACGGTGCGCTGTTGGTCGATGGTGGGCTGGTCGATCCCATTCCGGTTTCGGCGGCGCGTGCCCTCGGCGCGGACATTGTGGTGGCAATCGACGTCACCGGCGATTACCAGGGCCGCGCCCGCGCGGCGGGGATTGGCCCAGAGTCAGAAAAAGGCAAGTTGCCCGCTGCGAGCGGTGTCAAAGGCATTGGCGCCAAGCTATTCCGGCGGTCGGAGCGGCGGCCCGGCCTGTACTCGGTCGCGACGACTTCTGCAGCACTCATCATGCGCGAGCTTGCCCTTGCAAAGCTGGCGATCGACCCGCCCGATCTTCATGTCGTGCCGAAGGTTGGCCACGTTTCGCCGGCTGATTTTGATCGCGCCGACGAGCTGATTGCCGCGGGGCGCGAGTCCATGGCCTCCGCCTTAAGGCCACTGCGCGAAGTGTTAATGCGCTGGCCAAAAAAATCCTCGGCCTGATCAAGATTTCCCTTTCCGAAGCTCGCGAATTGGGGTTCCATCTTTTTCGCAGTGCAGTGGGGATGGCGGCTCTTGGGTGGAGCCGCGAGTTACCGATCTAGGGGTCCTTTGTGCAGCGTGTTGGTTCTCTTGTTTCGCGTGCCCTGAGGGGGGCTGCGGTTCTCGGCTTTTGCATCACGATTTCCGGTTGCGCGGTCGGCAAGCTGTCGGCCGAGCGGGCGGACGGAAGCCCTGCCGGCCGGCTTCATCAAAGCTTCTTGGCGGAAGCGGCGGCGATTTCCAAATCGGCATGGGACGAAGTGCG
>JBAQHC010000395.1:0-4637 GCA_049288095.1 Alphaproteobacteria bacterium
ACTCCCGGCTTACGGGCGCTCGAAAAACAAGCCGTGCTGCTCGGCGGCGGCTTCAATCATCGCTTCAATCTTGCCGATGCAATCTTGATCAAAGACAACCACATCGCGGCCGCAGGCGGCGTCGCCGCGGCGCTCAAGGCCGCTGGGGCGCGCGCAGGCCATATGGTGCAGATCGAGATCGAGGTCGACACGATCGAGCAATTGCTTCAGGCACTCGCGGCCGGCGCCAAGATCGTGCTGCTCGACAACATGTCCGTTGAGGAATTGGCCGAAGCCGTGCGCTTGACCGCGGGGCGCGCCGTGCTTGAAGCCTCAGGCGGCGTTACGCTCGAAACCGCGGCGGCGATTGCGCGCACGGGCGTTGATTACATTTCCTCGGGCGCGCTGACCCATTCTGCGCCCTCGCTCGATGTCGCCCTCGACTTCGAAACTTCCCTCCGCGCTTGACACCATTCCGTCATTGCGAGGCCGCGATCTCGCGGCCGTGGCAATCTAGAAAACGATACTGGATTGCTTCGCCTCGCTCGCAATGACAACGTAAGTGGATGAACAAGGAGCCTGCGGTTTACATCATGGCGAACAGGCGGAACGGCACGCTTTACACCGGCGTCACATCCGATCTTCTCAAGCGGGCATCGGAGCATCGACAAGGCATCAATGCCGCATTTACCTCGAAGTACGGCTGCAAACTGCTTGTCTACTATGAAAGTCTTCCTGACATGCAGAGCGCAATCGCTCGCGAGAAACAGATCAAAGCCGGCTCGCGAAAAAAGAAGATCGCTCTGATCGAGGCAATGAACCCGACTTGGCGTGATCTGTTCGAAGATCTCCTTTAACTCGTCATTGCGAGGCGCCCCGCGCCGAAGCAATCCAGAACT
This sequence comes from Alphaproteobacteria bacterium, assembly GCA_049288095.1. Taxonomy (GTDB): domain Bacteria; phylum Pseudomonadota; class Alphaproteobacteria; order CAWBKL01; family CAWBKL01; genus CAWBKL01. The sequence goes on from JBAQHC010000395.1 coordinate 879, forward strand.
GCTTCTGGATCGCCACGGCCGCAAGATCGCGGCCTCGCGATGACAGGTTTTAAGCTTTGCGCTTAAGTTCCGCTTGGGCGGCGGCAAGGCGCGCGATCGGCACGCGATAAGGCGAGCATGAGACATAATCGAGCCCGGTCTCGACACAGAACGCGATCGAAGCCGGATCGCCGCCATGCTCGCCGCAAATGCCGAGCTTGAGGCCCGGCCGTGTCTTCCGCCCGCGTTCCGCGGCAATCTTTACTAGCTCGCCGACGCCCTCACGATCGAGCGTGACGAACGGATCATGGGCGAGAATACCTTTGGAGACATATTCGCCCAGGAATGACGCGGCATCATCTCTACTGATGCCGAATGTGGTCTGCGTCAAGTCATTCGTGCCGAACGAGAAGAACTCGGCTTCCTCAGCGATTTCGCCCGCGCGCAACGCGGCGCGCGGCAATTCGATCATCGTGCCGACGAGATATTTGGGCTTCGGCCCGCCATGTTTCGCAACATCATCGGCGACCGCTGTGATACGCGCCTTTAGACGCTCGAGCTCGATGCGCGTGGCGACGAGCGGGATCATGATCTCGGGGATCACTTCCTCGCCGGTCTCCTTCACGACGGCGAGGGCCGCCTCGAAGATCGCTCGCGCCTGCATCTCATAAATTTCGGGATAGGTGATGCCGAGCCGGCAGCCTCTGTGGCCCAGCATCGGGTTGGTCTCATGCAGCTCGTGCGCGCGGCGCTTGAGCTCCTCCGGCGGCAAGCCGGAAGCCGCGGCGACTTCGGCAACTTCCTTATCCGAGTGCGGAAGGAATTCATGGAGCGGCGGATCGAGCAAGCGGATCGTCACCGGTAGGCCCGTCATAATCTTGAACAGATCGACGAAATCCCGCCGCTGCATCGGCAGAATTTTCGCGAGCGCCTTACGGCGGCCGGTTTCGTCTTTCGCAAGGATCATCTCGCGCACCGCGACGATGCGCTCTTCCTCGAAGAACATATGCTCGGTGCGGCAAAGGCCGATGCCTTCGGCGCCGAATTTGCGCGCGGTGCGCGCATCGAGCGGCGTTTCGGCATTCGTGCGCACTTTGGTTTTGCGCAAACCATCCGCCCATTCCATCAGCGTTGCGAACTCGCCGGAGAGATCGGGCTCGATGGTCGGCACCGCACCCAAAATCACCGCGCCGGTCGAGCCGTCGATGGTGATCACATCGCCCTTGTTCACCGTTTTGCCGGACGCCGTGAAGCTGCCGGCCGCATAATTGATGCGCAAAGCGCCGGCACCTGAGACGCAAGGCCGGCCCATGCCGCGCGCAACGACAGCCGCGTGGCTGGTCATGCCGCCGCGCGCTGTGAGAATTCCTTTTGCCGCGTGCATGCCGTGAATGTCTTCGGGGCTGGTTTCGATCCGCACAAGGATGACCGGCTTGCCTGATTGCGCAAGCGCCTCCGCCTCATCCGCCGAGAACACAACTTCGCCCGAAGCCGCGCCGGGCGATGCGGGCAAGCCGTTCGCGATCACATTGCGCGGTGCTTTGGGGTCGAGCATGGGATGGAGCAGCTGATCGAGCGCGGCAGGGTCGATGCGCGCGACCGCTTCTTCGCGCGTGATCAAACCCTCGTTCACCATCTCGACAGCCATCCGCAGAGCCGCCTTCGCGGTGCGCTTGCCGGAGCGGCATTGCAGCATGAAGAGCTTGCCGTCTTCGACCGTAAATTCGAGATCCTGCATGTCGCGGAAATGCGCTTCGAGCCGGTCGCATGTCGCTTTCAGTTCGGCGAAGGTTTTCGGCATCACTTCCTCGAGGGACGGCATTTTACTGCCCTGCTCTTGCGCCGCGCGCTTGGTGATCTGCTGCGGCGTGCGGATGCCGGCAACCACATCTTCGCCCTGCGCATTGACGAGATATTCGCCGTAAAGCGCGCTTTCGCCGGTCGATGGGTTGCGCGTGAACGCAACGCCTGTCGCCGACTTTTCGCCCATATTGCCGAACACCATCGCCTGCACATTGACGGCCGTGCCCCAGCTTTCCGGAATGTTGTGAAGCTTCCGATAGGTTTTCGCGCGCGCGTTCATCCACGAGCCGAACACCGCGCCGATCGCGCCCCACAGCTGCTCCTTCGCATCCTGCGGAAACGGCGCGCCGCGCTCATCCTGCACGGCCTGCTTGTAACGCGCGACCACCTGCTTCCAATCGTCCGCGCCGAGCTCGGTGTCGAGCGAATAGCCGCCCTCTTCCTTCACCATTTCGAGGATTTCCTCGAACGCATCGTGCGAAAGCTCCAAGACGACATTCGAATACATCTGAATGAAGCGGCGATAGGAATCGTAAGCGAAGCGCGCATCACCCGAGAGCTTTGCAAGTCCTTCGACCGTTGCATCGTTGAGGCCGAGATTGAGCACGGTGTCCATCATGCCCGGCATGGAGGCGCGCGCGCCCGAGCGCACCGACACAAGCAACGGCTTTGCCGGGTCGCCGAATTTGCGCTGCTGCAAGCGCTCGAGCTCGGCAATCGCGGCATCGACCTCGGCGGTCAAACCGTCCGGGTACTGCTCATTGTTCTTGTAATAGGCGGTACAGACTTCGGTGGTGATGGTGAAGCCCGCGGGCACCGGCAAGCCAAGCTCGCTCATTTCGGCAAGGCCGGCACCCTTGCCGCCCAACAGCTCGCGCATCGAGCCTTTGCCTTCGGCTTTTCCATCGCCGAACCGGTAAACCCATTTCGTCATTTTTCGCCTCGCTTTCTCCCCCTGCTTGCGGGGGGAGTGGCTGCGAAGCAGCCGAGGGGGGCCTTTGCGGCCTGCATCCAACGGCCCCCACCGTCGCTTCGCGACACCTCCCCCGTAAACGGGGGAGGAAAAGAAAAGCGCACTACCGCCGTCATTTTGCGCCGCCTTCGATTTTGGAGAAGTCCGCGATTTTGCTCATCGACCGCCGAATGAGCGAAAGAAGCTTCAGCCGGTTTTCGCGCAAGGCCGGTTCTTTTGCGTTGACGGTGACTTTGTCGAAGAATTTGTCGACGGGCGCCCTGAGCCGCGCGAGCGCGCGCATTGCCGCCTCGAAATCGGCTTTTGAGAGTGCGGCGTCTGCTTCTTTCTGCATGGCGAAGATCGCATCGAGCAGCGCCCGCTCTTCCGGCTGGCCTTGCGCTGCAATCAGCTGCTCGCTCGGTTCGTCCGTATATTGCTTATTGTCCTTCTTCTCTTCGATGCGGAGAATATTCGCGGCACGGTCATGCGCCGTGAGAAGGCTCTTGCCGTCTTCGGTTGAAAGGAATTTCGACAGCGCCTCGACCCGCTTGACGATCAAAACAAGATCATCCTGCCCAGGCAGCGAGAACACCGCGTCCACCAAATCGTGTCGCGCGCCCCGATCGCGCAAATAAACCTTCAGCCGGTCAGCGATGAACTCCAACAGCGACTGGATCGTTTCGGTGCGCTCGGCTTCCGAAGAAAACACTTGCATGTTCACTTTCGAAATAGGGTCTAGCGCGCCTCGAAGAGGAATCTGAAAGCCGTTCTCAATGATGATCCTGATGACTCCAAGAGCTGCCCGGCGCAGCGCAAATGGGTCTTTCGATCCAGTGGGCCGTTGCTTGAAAAAAAAGAACCAATAAAGGGTGTCTAGCTTGTCCGTGAGCGCCAGCGCGGCGGAGATTGGCGCTGAAGGGGCGATGTCATTGGGTCCAAGCGGCTTGTAGTGATCGCGGATTGCGTCCGCCACTTCGGCCTTTTCGCCATCTTTGAGCGCGTAATAGCGCCCCATTATTCCC
>JBAQHC010000396.1:0-5080 GCA_049288095.1 Alphaproteobacteria bacterium
CCAACGCTCAGGTGTCATGCCGCCGCCCCATGGGCCCTTGGCACCTCCACCCGCAACGCTTACTGGCGGCGGCGCGCTCAAATGACCTTGCGAATTCGCGGTGTAGTATCCCGCCTTACGGATGTCTTCCATCGACTCGGCGTGATCGAATGGCAGAAGCGTGTTCGAAAGATACATCTGATATGGGCCGAGCTCCTCGATCGCTTGTTCTTTCGAATCCGCGACGTAGCACTGCACCTGTATGTTGAAATTCGCGGGGCTTACTTTGCGGCCATGCTCCGCCTGAATTTTTGCATAGTGCCGGATCGTGTCGGCGCGACCCGCACCCGGCGCACCACCCGGCGTGATGCCGACATTGTTGCGCGCCGCCCACTCAATCGATTCCTTGCTGCCGACCGGTGCCCAGACCGGCGGGTGCGGCTGCTGCACCGGGCGCGGCCAGATCGCAACATCCTTGTACGAATGAAATTTACCTTCGTAAGAAAAGCTCTCCTCCGTCCACGCCTTGCGCATGATCTCGAACGTCTCGTCGAACCGCGCGCGCGATTCATGGAGCGGGAGATTGTAGATGCGATACTCGCGCGGCGCACCGCGCGCAAAGCCCGCTTCGAGCCGCCCGTTCGAAAGGCAATCGAGCATCGCGAGCTCTTCAGCGAGCCTGAGCGGCTCATGCAGCGGCAGAAGATTGCCGAGCATCATGAGGCGGAGCTTCTTGGTGCGCTGCGCGATCGAAGCGACGAGCAGATTCGGCGAGTTCATAAGCCCATAAGGCGTGCCGTGATGCTCGTTGACCACAACGCCATCAAACCCGTACCGCTCCATCGCTTCCCAGGCGTCGAGATGCTCGGCATAGGTTTCAACCGCGACTTGCGGCTTGAAATATTTCTTGCCGAGCGGCAAAGGCAGCTCGCCGTTCTTCTTCAGATAATCGAGATTTTCCTTGTACGGAAGAAGATCGAAAACGAAAACGCGCATGCCGTCTAACCTTTGTTGGTTGCAAACCACTCCGCAGCCGGAACGGTTTTGACATTGTAAGCCTGAAGGCGCGGCAAGATCTGCTCGCCGATCCGTTTGATCTGATGGAGGAACATCTTTTGGGGCATGGCGCCGCCATTGCACATAAGAAGGAGGTTACCAGCCCCCGTCATCTCGACCTCGCGGAGGATACCGTCGACGACGTCGTCTGGGCTTCCAATCGGCAGACCTTCGGCGAGACGCGCAAATACGTCTTGCGTCATCGAACCGAAGCCACGCGGTTGCGTCGGCGGCTGCTGCGGCCGCAAATGACTGCGCGAATCCGCGCTGTTGTAGCCCGAGGACGCAATCGAACCGAACGGGCCTTGATCATAGGGGTAGAGATAGCCGAAGAGATAGCGCAGATAAGGCCCCGCCTCTTCAATCGCTTTCTCCTTTGAATCAGCCACGTAGCAATTGATGTGCAAGCTAATCATATCGCTCGTGAGCTTCCGGCCGTTCGCCGCGAGGCATTTTGCGAAATAGCGCAGCGTATCCTCGCGCGCTTGATCGGTATTCGTGCCCTGGCCGGCATGGAGCGCAATGGCAGCGGCATTAGCGCCCGCCCACTCGACGGATTCCTTGCTGCCGACGAGCGGCACCCATACCGGCGGATGAGGCTTTTGCACCGTGCGCGGCAGGATCGAAATATTCTCGTAAGCGTTGAACTGGCCCTGGTATGAGAAGACGTCCTCGGTCCAGGCACGCTTCATGATCTCGAACGCCTCGTTGAAGCGGCCGCGCGACTCCGCCAGCGGTATATTGAAATACTTGTATTCGCGCGGAATGCCGCGTGCGACGCCGCAAATAATGCGCCCGTTCGTCAGGTTGTCGAGCATCGCGATTTCTTCTGCGAGCCGCAGCGGGTTGTGCACCGGCAGAAGATTGCCGAGGATGAGGATCTTCATGCGCTTGGTCTTTTGCGACAGCGCCGCCGCCATCAAGTTCGGCGAGTTCATCATGCCGTAGGGCGTGCCGTGATGCTCGTTTATGGAGACGCCGTCAAAGCCGCATCTCTCCATCTCCGCCCAGGCATCGATATGCTCCGCATACGTCCTAATTTGAACTTCGGGCTCGAAATGCGGGGCGAATGGCCAGGGCAGACGGCCGTCCTGCGCGATGTCCAGGCGCTGCTTTCCATAAGGCAGCAAATCGAACAGGAAGACCTTCATGCCTTGCTTTCCCCTCCTCGCCCGATGCCGGCGCGACAGTTCTTATTGTGCCGCGACGCCTTGTTAGGCGCGCTGCCTCTTTGTGTAGCGACCGCATCGTAAGGCACCCGGACCCCGGCGCAAGGGCGGAAAGAGAAATTGTCAGCACCGCGCATTGCGTCGCAACATGCTGCGCCTTTCCCTCTCCCTGAAGGGAGAGGTTACGGCTGGCGGCCGGCCATCCATGCATTGACCGTCGCCTCGACAGACGGGCCGGTCTCGCGCTTGCCGTCAATCGCATCGGCAACACGGCGCGCCTCTTCGGTGCGCGTCATGCGGCTCCGCTCCATGCCCATCCGGATCTCGTCCGCGTCGGAAAAATCGGGAAAAGCATCGAGCATGCGTTGAAAATAAGCGCGCTGCTCCTCGCGAAACTCGCCATGCGGAAAGATGTAGAGTTCATTGTTCTTTATCGCCTGAAGCACGCGCTCGCCGACCCGCAACGGATCCTGGCCGCCTTTGATCGGATCGCGCTTCTCGGTGATAATCACCTGCTCTTCCTGTGCCTTGCGGTATTTGTCGCCCGCGGTCACAGCGCGCGTCGCCACAAAGCCGGGACACAAAACCGAGACCCCGATCTTCTTAGAGCCCAAGCGCAAGCGCAAATTATCCATCATCGCGCGCACGGCGAATTTCGCGGTTCCGTAAATACCGTTGAACGGCACCGGAATCATCCCCGCCATCGAGGAGGTCGAGACGATGTGGCCGCCTTGTCCGTGCTTCTCGATAAGAGGCAGGAAATTGATGATGCCGTTGATCGTGCCGCCAACGCACACATCCATCACATAATCCCAATCGGCATAGGTGGCGGTATCGATTTCGGCGCGCGCAGCAACGCCGGCATTGTTGCACAACACATCGAGCCGGCCATAAATCTCCTCGACTTGTTTGGCAGCATTTTCCATCGCTTTGCGGTCAGCGACATCGAGCTTGATGAAATGCAGATCGTTCTTGCCAGGATATTGCGCCCGGCATTCATCGATATGCTCTTGAAGAAGATCGCCAACGACAACCTTCATGCCGGCGTTCATAAACGCACGCGCCATGCCCCAGCCGATGCCACTCGCCCCGGCTGTGATGAAAGCAACTTTCCCGTCGACGTCTTTCATGGCGCTTCTCCTGACCTTGTTCTTCACGCTTTTCAAGCGCGGATTTGAGGCGCAAATTCGCTTTCTGTCAAAGAACAATAACGCGGGGAGAAACGGGATGACCGGTGCGGCGCGGCAGGAACTGATCGGGCTCATCGACCTCTATATGGAAGCGCTCGCCACGGGCGACCCCGGCCGCCTGCCGGTTGCGCGCGGTGTGAAATTCACCGAGCAGGCCAAGGAGATCACGCTGGGTGAGGGCCTTTGGCGCAAGAAGATCGGCCTCGTGCCAGGCGGACAATATTTCGCCGATCCCAAGACAGGCGGCGCATGCCTTTTCAACGCGATCAAATGCGATGGCACGGACGGTTTGATCTGGCTGCGGCTCAAAGCGATCGACGGCAAGATCGCCGAGATCGAGACGCTGTTCATTCCCGAAAACAAATTCATGTTCAATGCCGAAGTCGCCGCGCGCCCTCGCGCGATTTGGCAGGAGATCATTCCGGAAAGTGAACGCCGCCCGCGCGAAGAGATGTTCCGCATCATGAATCTCTATTTCGAAGGCATCGAGCGTGTCGACGGCAGCATCATTCCTGTTGCGGACGATGCCTTCCGGTTGGAGAATGGAACACGCGCTTCGACCAATCCCAATCCGCCCGCGCATTTGCCGCCTTATATGCACACGATCTTGAAGGAAGGCATCGCCGAGCAGCTCACCAATCGCCGCCACACTTACATTCAAGGCATCCGCGACCGGCGCTATCTGCTTGCAGACGAGGAACGCGGAATAACTTTTGGCTGTTTCCTGTTCGATCAGCCCGGGCGGCGAGAAGATGGCTCGCCCACCGTCACTGGCCGTTCCACCATGCTGATCCCCGAAGCCTTCAAGATCAGGGACGGCATCATCCGGCAGGTCGAAGCCGTCGGCACTGCGCTGCCTTACGGCGCGCAATCCGGCTGGACTTGGAGCTTCGTGAAAGAGCAGCCGCCGCGCGATGTGACGCGCGGCCAGCTTTGATCTGTACGCCGATTAATCGTCGATCGACTGATAAGCAAGCGTCCAGAAATCGGGATAAAGACCGGCCGCGCCGGGCGGGCCCATGCCCAAATGCTGCGTCATTAAAATGCAGGTCATGTCTTCCTTCGGATCCGAAGCCCAGCTCGTACCGAACGCACCGTCCCAACCGAAGCGGCCAGGTGAATTCGCCGTGCCGTCACGGTTGGTCACCATGCCGACGCCGAAGCCATAGCCGCGGCTCGGCTGAAACGCAGAAGCTGCCTTCTGCTGCGGCGTCAGTTGATCCGTCGTCATCGCCTCAACGCTCGGGCGCGACAGGACGCGCACATTGCCGTATTTGCCGTAGTTCAGCATCATGCGCGCAAACGCAAGATAATCATCGACCGTCGACACGAGCCCGCCGCCGCCCATTGGGAACGCCGGCGGTTTGGACCACAGGCTGTCTTTGGCATCGTCGTAAATCACAAGCTCGCGCGTCTTCGGATCGTTTGAGTAGCAGCTCGCCAAGCGATCAAGCTTGTTCGCTGGCACCGTGAAGCCGGTATCCTTCATGCCGAGCGGCTCGAAAATTCTCTCCTTGAAAAATTGCCCAAGCGGCATGCCGGATGCGCGCGCGATCAAGACGCCCAAAGTGTCCGAGCCCGTGTGATAGAGCCAACGTTCTCCGGGCTGATACATAAGCGGCAGCGTGCCGAACACTTTCGCCCACTCATCCGGATTGTGCGGCGTCGGCGGCTTCAAACCTGCAA
>JBAQHC010000397.1:0-2313 GCA_049288095.1 Alphaproteobacteria bacterium
GGCGAGGGCGGCGATCGAAGCCTGAGTCGGCAAGGGATAGATCAGCCACGAGTTGGCGCGCACTGGGTCCGCCTTCACGAGCTTCAAAAGCTCGCCATAGACGCGCTGGTACGCGCTCAATGTGGCCAGATCCATGATGCGCTCATCCGACACGCGGACGATCCGCGCGAGCTTGCGGCAAATCCGGATCGCGACTTCGGGATGGCGCGTCATCGTCTCGATGAGAGCTTCGCTCGGCAGCACGGCCAGCTCGCAGCGCTCAAGTGCCGCAACGGTCGCCGAGCGCGGCTCGCCGTCAATGGCCGAGAGCTCGCCGAAGAAATCTCCGGGCGCTGCGGTGGCGTAGGCGACCTCGCGCCCCGACAGTGAGAAGTTGACGATCCGCACCCGGCCCTTGAGCACGAAGTAAATGTCCCGCGAGGCGCTGCCGGGCGCGAGAATAACGGCGCCGCGCTGGGCCTCTTCGAAGTGACAAAGCTCGGCAATGCGGCGGACGTCGGCCTCCTTGAGGCCCTCGAACAAGGCCATGGCGCCCAGCCGCTCGATCCGGTCGGTCTCGATCACCTCGCTCATGGAATCACCTGCTGCAGCAGCCACAATTGCTCCGCCTACCTCTAAAGTCGAATTCACAAGCCAGGGGCCTCGGTGTCACAAATCCGCCCCAATCGCAACCCAACAGAGGCCACAAAAAGTGGCGTATCTTCTATCAGTTTGATCGGCCGCGCGTTCACACTTGATTCATCTCTCAAGAACAATTCATGCGCGGCAGTTCGCAAGTCTTGCGGGGGGCGTTAGTTGGAACGCCCGCGCCACTCCAACAGCGAGGGACACCATGAATAAGCTCATGATTTACGGCCTGGCTTCGGCGATTGCGCTGGCCGGTTGCCAAACCACCAATCCTTATACTGGTGAGCAGCAAACTTCCAAAGCGACTTGGGGCGCCGGTATCGGCGCGCTCACTGGTGCGGCGATTGGCGCGCTCACGAACACTAATAGCGGCAAGCAGGCCGCGCGCAACGCCATGATCGGCGCCGGCATTGGCGCGCTCGCTGGCGGCGGCATCGGCGCCTACATGGATCAGCAAGATGCTGAGCTGCGTCAGCAATTGCAGGCAACGGGCGTCTCGGTGATCCGCGGTCCTGGCGGTGAGATCATCCTCAATATGCCGTCGGATATCACTTTCGATCTCGACAAGGCTGATGTGAAGGCCGCGTTCTACCCCGTGCTCAACAGCGTCGCCAAAGTGCTCAAGCACTATGACAAGACGATTGTGAGCGTTGACGGCTTCACCGACACCAGCGGCACGGCCGACCACAATATGGTTCTGTCGCAGCAGCGCGCCGAGAGCGTGGCGAGCTATCTGCAAGGTCAAGGCGTGCGGCCGCAACGCTTTTCCATCCGTGGCTGGGGCGAGACCGGCCTTGCGGTGCCGACCGGCGATGGCGTGAAGAACGCCGCCAACCGCCGCGTGACCATCACTCTCACGCCGCTCACCGCTTAAGCAGCGCCGCAAGCGATTAATCGAGGGCCCGGGCGCAAGCTCGGGCCTTCGCCTTTGAGGGGGCTCGGTAATTGTTTTCTTCGACTTTGAACGAAACACCCCTCCTCGAGAAATTCGCTTCGATCAAATCCAAATTCCGGCATCCGGGCTCTGAGATATGGGGTGCCGAGCGAGGGCGTGAAAGAGTTTTTTCCGTACCCGGATTATCGTGGAGTTTCCTCGGTTTGCTGAGCCGCCTGCGAGGAAGACTGCCTCGTACGGGAAAGAGCCTATAGCAGAGGCGCCGGAGGGCGGCTTTCGCATGCCGGGCAGACACTGTATGCTTGCCTTGGACTTAAGGTGCTGGGGGGCATCTCATGATCGGGCGAATTCTTGTCTTAGCTGTGTTGCTGTGCGCAGGCGCGGGCTCAACCTTCGGGGCGCCGACGCTCGATGAGAGCTGGCAGCAATGCGCGGATGACAATCCGGATATCAGCATCGGTGGCTGTACCGCCACCATCCAATCCGGTCAGCTGGACAACGAGGATCTCGCGGTAGAATTCTACAACCGCGGCATCGCCTATCGCGACAAGGGCGATTATGACCGCGCCATCGCCGACTACACCCAAGCGATCCGCCTCAAGCCGGATTATGCGAAAGCCTTCAACAACCGCGGGCTCGCGTACTACAACAAGGGCGACTACGACCGCGCGATCGCCGACTACACGCAAGCGATCCGCCTCAAGCCGGATGATGCGGACGCCTTCTTCAACCGCGGCAGCGCCTATGACGCCAAGGGCGATCATGACCGTGCGATCGCCGACTTCACGCAA
>JBAQHC010000398.1:0-8644 GCA_049288095.1 Alphaproteobacteria bacterium
ACCGGAACGGCCACGCCCAAATCCTTCGCCGACTACAAACTTGTGGGAGCGGGGCCAGCACGCAAAGACATTCCGCAGAAAGTCGCCGGCACTTATACCTATATTCAGCACATCGAATTGCCGGGAATGCTGCATGGGCGCGTCGTGCGTCCGCGCGGTCAGCGCGCTTATGGCGCGGGCGCCAAAGTGATTTGGATCGATTTGCGTTCGGTCATGCACATTTCCGGCGCGCGCATTCTGCAAAAGGGCGATTTCGTCGGCGTCGTTGCGCCTAATGAATGGGATGCAATCCGCGCCTCGCGCGATATCAAGATCATGTGGGCGGAACCGCGGCAGCTGCCCGACGACGGCGAGATCTATCAGCAAATGCGCGCCGAACGCACCGATGATAAGATTGTCGCGCAATCCGGCGATGTCGATGCCGCCTTCGCGGGCGCTGCGCAAAGTGTCGAATTTTCGTGCCATGCGCCTTATCAATCGCATGCGACATTCGCGCCGAATTGCGCGCTCGCCGATGTCAAACGCAATTCAGCGCTGGTGATCGCGACGTCGCAAGATATCTACAATTTGCGCCGTGAGCTGGCGCCGATCTTGAATCTGCCTGAGCCGAAGATCCGCGTGCAATTCGCCGACGGCTCGGGAACCTATGGTCATAGCCTCTATGACGATGTCGCGATGGCCGCGGCAATCCTATCGCAGCTCGCGAAGAAGCCCGTGCGCGTGCAGTTCATGCGCCATGACGAGCATGGCTGGGACACATATGGCCCGGCGCATGTCGGCGAGGTGCGCGTGGCCGCCGACAAGGAAGGCAAGCTCGTTGGCTATCAATATGACGGCTGGCAGCACAATTGGAGCTTGATCGAAACAAGCCAGCAGCTCGCGCTCGGAACGAAGTGGGCGGAGTGGCCGCTGTTCGTTTCGCAGCAAGTCAATCCGCTGGTGTGCGGCGGCCAATACAAGATCGAGAGCACGAAGCTCATCAATCACCATGTGCCGGGCGGGACTTATTTGCGCGGCGCCTGGCTGCGCTCGCCGCTCGATTTGTCGTTCGCCTTCACCTCGGAGCAAGCGATCGATGAGCTTGCGCATCGCTTGAAGAAAGACCCCTACGAGCTTCGCCGCGCGAATATCGCGGATGAGCGTTGGCTCGGCGTGCTCGATGGCGCAGCGCGCGCTGCCGATTGGTCGAACAAGAAAGCGCGGGCAAAGCCTACGGTCTATGGAACGGTGATTGGGCGCGGCATCGGGCTCGGCACGCATTTGGCGTCATGGGGCGGAGCGGTTGCGGATATCGAAGTGAATAAGGAAACCGGCGTCGTGCGCATCAAGCATCTTTACGGTGCGCTCGATGCCGGGCTTGTCGTCAACCCGGCGAATGTCGAAGCGCAAATCATGGGCCAGCTCGTCCAAACCGCGAGTCGCATGTTGTTCGAGGAGGTGACGTTCGATACGCTCGCCGTCACCAGCCTTGATTGGTCGAGCTACAAAGTGATGCGCATGCAAGACTGCCCCGAAGTCACGCCAGTCATCGTTCAGCGCATGGAGAAGCCGTCGTCCGGTGCGGGTGAAGAGGTGATGGCGGCTGCGGCGGCGGCAATCGCCAACGCATTCTTCGATGCAACCGGCAAGCGCATGCGCGAGTTTCCGTTCACGCCGAAGCGGGTGCTTAAGGCGCTTGCTACGTAGACCAAGTTTGTTTCCCCCCTCTGGGAGGGGTGAGGGGAGGGATTGTTAACGCCAGTGTACGCTGCAATCCCCCTCCTAACCTCCCCAGAGGGGGAGGGGCAAAAAAGGAAGGGCATAGGGAGGAGAGACCGAGACAATGGAAAAGATCGAAGGGCGCGTTGCTTTCATCACGGGCGGCGCAAGCGGCATTGGCCTCGGCATGGCTAAGGCCTTCACCAAAGCCGGCATGAAAGCCGTGCTCGCGGATGTCCGCGACGACCACATGGATCAGGCGCGCGGCTTTTTCAAAGAAGCCGGGCGCGAAGCCCAAGTGCACATCATCAAGCTCGATGTGACCGATCGCAAAGCTTATGAAGCTGCGGCCGCGGAAGCCGAAAAGAAATTCGGCAAGATCCATGTGCTCTGCAATAATGCCGGTATCGGCATTTCGAGCGGGGTTTCGGATGCGAGCTACAAGGATTGGGACTGGGGCATCGACGTCAACTTGAATGGCGTGTTCAACGGCGTGCACGCGATCCTTCCGTACATCAAGAAGCACGGCGAAGGCGGGCACATCGTGAACACCGCTTCGATGGGCGGCATTTTGCAATACAGCAGGTCCGGCGTGTACGTGACGACAAAGTTCGCCGTCGTCGGGTTGTCCGAGGCGCTACGATTCGAGCTGAAAGACGAGAATGTCGGTGTCTCCGCTTTCTGTCCGGGCGGGGTGCGCACGAACATCCGCGAATGGGAAAAGACGCGGCCCGCGCGCTTTACCGATGAAGCTAAAAAGCCCGCAGCTGCGCCAAGCGGCCCGCCGCCGGGCTTCCGGATGAGTGAAGAGACGATGAAAGTGCTCGGCCGCATGAGCCATGAGCCGGAGGCGGTTGGTGAGATGGTGCTCAAGGGTATCTGCAACAACGCACTCTATATTTTCACCTCGCCGGAGTTCCGCCCCGGCATCGAGGAGCGCTTCCAGGCCATTCTTGCCGAGATCGGCGACAATCCGGAGCTTGCGCGGCTCGCGCGCGAGCATGTGCCGGGCCTTGTCTCAAGCCCGATCTACGTCGAGAGCATGAAACGAGCACCGCGTTGAGGAAGAGAAGCAGCACGCATCACTGTGCCCGAGGATGAACGGTCCCGCCTTCGGCAGTGATCACTTCCGAGATCGCCATATGCGCTGCGTCGGCGCTCAGGATGTCGACGTGCCCTGCGCCGCTCACGACGGTAAGGCGAACATCAATGCCCCGGCGCTTTAGGGCCGCCGCATAGGCCTGCGATGGTGGCACGAGGACAACGGTGTCGTCGGAGCCAATCACCATTCTCACAAGAATCTTGGGGGACACGCTGGACGCTCCGTCGATTGGAGAAAGGCTGGGATTGGGAAGGCCCTTGGGAATATCGGGGTGCTCGCGCACCCACCGATTCATGAACCCTTGAGGATCGCAAGAGCAGGCTATCAAGACTGCAGCTGCGACGTCCTCGGGATGGCGGCCCAGAAGGTTCGCCGTAACGCCCGCTCCGCCCGAATGCGCCAACACGATCACAGCACCCGGGTGGAAGTGCGCTCGTAGCTCTTCGATGACGGCGTGGACATCGTCCACAACACGGGCGGTGTAATTATCGCCGATAGCCCGCCCCTTGCGGCCTGCTGAGGTGTCGCCCTCGGCGTCGCTATAGCCCGGCCTGAGGATGGCCGCGGTCACTACGTTGTCAGTGCGGCTCGCCAGTTGCTGAGCCAGTTCATAGGGCTCCGAGCCCGGATCCAGGTCCCCATGCAGCCAGACCACTAGCGCGGGATGGTCGCTCAGGCGACCGCTTGGATATGCTCGGGCCTTTACGCGGCCGTCGGGCGCGTTGGTCCAAATGACTTGGCCATCGCGGCGCCAAGATGGTGATGGAGATGGCGGCGCGGGTTTCACCTTTTGATCGGGTGCTGCAGCATCGAGCAGGCCTGCGCAAACAATCAGGACCAGGGCCCAAGCAATCCACCTCACGCCTACGGTCCACATGTTTGTTCGACTCCTCATGCCCTCCAGATGAGGGCTGGATCACCGCCCTTAAGACCTGGGCTCTCAGTCCGAGTCAGATCCTTGGCCTGCAGCGTGTCATTGCATGCCGCGCTGCGCATGGGATGACATCCCCTTTAGGTAGCGTCAGTTCTTGCCTGCACTGATTGCCGCGTCGACGTCTTTCTCGGACCAGCCACTGATCACCTTGCCGTTGACGATGAAGCTCGGCGTACCGTCGAGACCGAGATCGCTGCCGAGCTTCAAATTGGCGCTGACATGCGCTTCGGCATCGGGGCCGTTCATGTCCTTGTGAAACTGCGCCATGTTGAGGCCGATCTTCTTGGCCACGTCTTCGATCGCCTGCTCGTTCGCGCGGCCCGAATGCGACATGAGCCCGCGATGAAACTCGAGATACTTGTTCTGCTTGCTGGCCGCGAAAGCTGCCTTTGAGGCGACTTCCGATTCAGGCGAGAGGATCGGAAATTCCTTGAAGACGAAGCGCACCTTGGAGTTAGGCGCAGCCAGCGTCATCATCTTGTCGAACGCCTTGCGGCAATAGCCGCAATTGTAGTCGAAAAACTCCACGAGCGTGACCTTCGCATTGGGATTGCCGGCAACGAAGGAATAGCCGTCATTGTAGATGTCGCCCGGGCGGGACTTGATCACCGCAGCCGCTTTATCCTTCGCCGCCTGGTCTTGCTTGGCTTGGAGCGCGTTCATCGCATCGACCAAGACTTCGGGGTGATCGAGCAGATATTGCTTCACAATGTCGCCGATCTCGGCTTGCTGCGCGGGCGAAAACGACTTGGGAGCCGCCGCCGCTGCGGACGTCATTGTGCCCGCAATCAACGCAAGGCTGGCTGCGGCAACCAATAAATTACGCATAATGAATCCCCCGATTAATCCTGCTCGCGGCGCCGGCTGCCCGTGCCCGATGCTCGCGCCACCTGCAATATATCGGTTGCACGGTTGTAAGGAACACTCCCTTTGTCGAGCTTTCGGCGTGCGCGGCCGGCAAACTCGACGGCCGGGCCGAGATTGCCGGCATTGAAATACATTTCCGCCGTCGCTAGTTCGGCCAATCCCTCTTTACCCTGCGTTGAGTAAACCTGGCCGAGCGAACGCCACGCCTCCGGCATGTTGGGATCAACCGCGAGCGCTGCGCGCAATTGTACGGCGGCTTTCTCGAGCGTCGCTTTGTCGCCGGTCTTTTCAGCCGTCGCCGAGAGTGCTTGGCCATAGCCGACACGGAGCAAAGGCTGATTGGCTTCGATCGCAACGGCGCGCTCGTAAGGCGCAACGGCTTCTTCAACGCGCCCGGTTTCGTAAAGCTCCTGCCCCTTGAGCTCTTCGAAGTAAGCGTTGTGCGGCTGCTCGGCGATGAGCGAATTGATCTCCTCCTGCGCGGCGGGCATGTCGCCTGAGCGGAAATAGAGCACGGAGCGCGCGTAGCGCGCCGGTGCACTCTTATCACGTGCCGGGAAACGGCGCATGCCGGCATCGGTACGATCGAGGAAGCCGTAAATCTTCGCCTTGATCAGCTTGAGCTTATCGATTTCCGATTGCGGGTCCTCCTTGTCAAAATAGGGCGACTTCTCGACCTGATCTTGGAGCGAAGCAATGCGTTCGGACGATATCGGGTGATCGACGAGATACGGATCAATCTGGTAGGCGCTCATGGCTTCTTCATTTGCAAAGCGCTCGAAGAAGGCGAGGAGGCCCTTGCCGCTTTGGCCGCTTGCGTTGAGGAAGCGTACCGCCGCTTGGTCTGCCGAAGCTTCTTGGACGCGCGTAAAGGCGATCGCATTCCGCTCAGCAACCGTCTCCGAGCCGGCGAGGATCGCTGTGCCCGCGTCGCCCGAGCCCGCCGCCATCGCGCCGATGCCGGCGACCATGCCGATAATGTAGGGCAAGGAAACGCTTGCGCCCGGATCGCGCGTCAAATGCCCGGCGGCCATGTGGCCGGTTTCGTGCGCGAACACGCCGACCAGCTCGTTGGGCTCTTCCGCGGCGACTATGAGGCCCGTGTTGACGAAGAGATTTTGACCGCCGGAGACAAAGGCGTTCATCGTCTGATCGCCGACGATGTAGATTGTCACGGCCTGCGGATCGATGCCGGCGGCGGTGAAGACCGGCGTTGTCAGTTTGCGCAGGTAGGCTTCGGTCTCGGCGTCGCGCAAAAGCACGATACCTTGACCCTCTTGGGCGTGGGCCGGAGCCAGAGAGCTTGTCAACGCCATGAGCGCTGTCATAAACACGGCGAACCCCGCCGCGAGAGCGCTCCGCCCTCTAATCATTGACTGATAGGCCAAAATGACCGCCGTTTCTTCGCGTTCTGGTCGCCTGTCCGGGCCCGCCCAAACAAACGGTAGGGAGCCCACTACAAAGCGTCAATCGCGCCAGGATCAGGCGCAGGGGCCAATTTTGCGTGAACCTACTGGCAAATCCTTATTCTCCCTGAGCGGCAGAATTGCGGCGGCGGTCCTTGCGGTTTGCCTGCCTTTGGCTGGGTGCTCGATGATGCCGTGGCACAAGAAACCGGCGGAACAGAGCCAAATCAGCCCCGAAGAGCGCGCCAAGCTCCAGGCGCGCCTCGACGAGCTCCGGGCCGAGCTGGCTCGACGGCAGGCAGAAGGACAGGCCGAGCCGGCACAGCAACAGCCGGCCCCGCCGACGCCTGAAGAGGATGCCGCGCAACGCGCGAAACTGCAGGCCCGGCTCGATACGCTCAAGGCCGAGCTCGCCCGGCGCCAAGCCGCCGAGAGAGCCGAAGCCGCCCAAAAGTCTCAGCCGGCTGAGGGTGGCAAGCTCGCGGCGCGGCTGAATGCCGAGGATCCGTTTGCCAGCCGGGCGCGGGCGGCCGCGATTGCCGACGAGCCGCAAGCCGCGATCATCGGGCGTATGGCGCTCGAGTCCGGCGGCTCAGCGGCCGATGCCGCGGCGGCCATGTACTTCGCCTTGGCCGTGACCCACCCCGCGGCAGCCAGTCTCGGTGGTGGTGGCATCTGCCTCGTACGCTCAGCGAACGGCCGCATCGACAGTCTTGATTTTCTTGCGCGCGCGCCGGCCGCCGGCGGAGCGATTGCGGTCCCCGGAAATCTGGCGGGCATCGCCGCGCTTCAATCGCATTACGGTGTCATGCGCTGGGCCGCCGTTGTGCTTCCCGCCGAGCGGCTGGCGGGCGCCGGCACGGTCACTCATGCACTTGCCGAAGACATCGCCAAGATTCCAGCAAGCGCGCGCGGTGATGTTGCGCTCGACACCATCGCGCGGCGCACGACTGGAGACCCGCGTGCGGAAGGCGACAGCATCAATCGCCCCGACCTTGCGATGGTGCTGACCAAGATCAGCGCGGGCGGCGTCAATCTGTTTTACGACGGCGCGCTCGGCCGTACGTTCATCGATGCCGCGCGGGCCAAGGGCGGCGCCATTACGCCGGGCGATCTCAAGGGCTACACGGTGAAGATTGCGTCGGCCGAGGCATTCGACACAGACGGTATGCGGGTCTCGATCCCCAGTCTTGCGACCGGCGCAGGCCAGCTTGCAGCCGAAACACTATCGTCCGCGCGCGGAGCATCGGAACGCGGCGTGATCGATGCCGCGGTCACAAGGAGCCTGAGCGAGCTTGGCGCGCCGCAAACATTGCCGCAGGATTTCGGCTCAACCAGCTTTTTGGCCGCCGACGCAAGCGGGCGCGCCGTCTCGTGCGCGGTGACGATGAATGGCGCATTTGGTGCGGCGGCTTCGAGCAATGGCATCATCATGGCAAAGAATCCGGCAGTTGCGCCGGAAGGTTATGGCAACGCATTCCTTGATCCGATGATCGCAACGAACGGACAAGGCGGCGCGCTCCACGCCGTTGCGAGCGCATCGAGCGGGCCGTCATCGCTTGCGGGTATTATCGAAGCGCTTGCGGTGAGCCGCGCGTCTCCGAAGCGGAATGCGCACGACATTCTATCGGCGGTAACTCAAGCCGGCCCGAGCGGTCATCTTTATGCGTGCCAATCAAGTGGCGATAAGCACTCTTGCTCGGCGGCGAGCGATCCCTCGCGCGCCGGTCTCGCAAGCGTCATCGTGCACTGAGCGCTGAATTGTCATCCCGGACGCGATGCAGCACGGAGTGCTGCTTCGCAGATCCGGGATCCAGAGCTGCTTGTGATCGAGTTGATCCAACACTGTCGTCCTCGGGCTTGTCCCGAGGATCCAGGGCGACAGGTAGTGCTTGTGCCACTTGCCCTGGATGCTCGCAACAAGTGCGAGCATGACAGAGTGTTGTGGTTCCACACGATCGCAATTCGCTTTAGTGGATCCCGTGTCTGCAGCGCGTCATTTCATGCCGCGCAGCGCACGGGATGACGACTGCGCAAGCCCAAGCGTGTGGCGCGACCTCAGCCAAAAATTTTCTTCTGCCACCAGCCTTTGCGGCGCGGCCGGTTGGGATCTTCGATCTCGGGTTCGGGCTCCGGCACGGGCGCGGCGCGCGCACGCTCCGTTCCGATGCGCTCCTCATCGTGGCCGTTGCTCGCTTCCGGTGCAGCATGCGCCGCCGGCCGATGTTCTGCTCGCGCCTCCGCAGCCGAAACTTCCTGAATTTCGATGCGCTCGCGGCGGGGCGGCTCCGGCAATACCGGTGCCTCGTAGGTGATCGGTTCGGGTGCCGGGGATTCATCCGTCAGCTGATAATCGGCGCGCGGCACGAAATCGGATTGCTCCGCATGCTGCGCGCTCGTGGAGTCGGATTCGCGGCCATCACCTAAGCGCTGCTCGTTCCCCTCGCGATCACGGCGGCGATTGCGCCGGCCGCCGCGCCGTCCGCGCCTGCGCCGTCTGCGCTCGCCTTCCTCCGCGGTTTCGTTGGGCCGTGGCTCGCCGCCGAATTCGGCACGCGCCTCTTCGCGCTCCTCGTCACTCGCCTCGAATGAAGGCGCGCCATCCTCTTGAGGGGCCTGATAACGCGGCTGCTCATC
>JBAQHC010000399.1:0-1699 GCA_049288095.1 Alphaproteobacteria bacterium
CTCGTCAGTGTAAACATTCTTAATGCTTTTTCGCCGGCATGGCTCGTCTATCCAGTCGTACTTCAGGCAGCAACCCGTTTGGACTATTTGTTGCTTAGAACACTAATCCTAAACTGAAGAGACAGAGGTACAGGGAGCCAAGTTTCGGCAAGTAAGGTTACTACAGGAATTTACTTTTTCGAGCCCGACACGGATAAGTGAAAATCCCGCTCCATGCAATCGAATCCCAAGACCAATTGAATTTATTCATCTAGCGTTGTGACACCACTGATAAAGGGAGCAAATTGACCGGTTGGCTTGCTGAGTCCATAGTCGTATGGGACGCGCACGTTTGCGGCTTTGGCCAGATCACCTTCTCCACTCAATAGATCTTTCGCCGGTGTTTGGTCCGGAATACGCAATCAGACGCTTCGAGCAAAGAGAAAAGATCTCCGCGAAAAAAACCGTTTGCAAAACTAACGAGCCTTTAAGGTAAACGACAAACAAAATCGCTTCGCCCGATTCACTGGTGCCCTTCGGTGAGATTGGGCGGGTCGCTAAAGTGACATCGAACGACGAGCGTGCCCGTGAATCGTGAGCTTGTTCGGTATTCAACGTTTTGTACAGCCGCAAGAGGGCGGGGAACGCTACGATGCTAGCGCATGTTTGCGCGGTTTAGGCGGTTGATGCTGAAAAAGCCTAACGAAAACAAGATGGCATTCACTTTTGGGTGATTTACATAGGGGCACAAGAATTACGAGTTAACAAAAGAATATGCTTGACTCTCATTGGTAAGATGGTATTAATAGGCGTATCCCTAAATAGGAGCACGCCATGTATCTACGCACCACCCAAGTCAAGCGCCCCGACGGTCACATCGACGAGTACATTCGCCTGGTCGAATCGGTGTGGAACAACGGCAGCCCGCGTCACCGAATCGTTTGCAATCTGGGAAGAAAGGATCTGTTAGCGCCGCATGCCGAGGCGCTTTTGGCGTTGTTGAAAGGAGAGCCAAAACCGCAAAGCACACCGGCGCAGGCCATCGGGGCATGGGACTGGGGAGTGATGCGGGTGGCGCGTCAGTTATGGCAAGAACTGGGATTGCAAGAGAGCATTGATGGTTTGGTTAAGCGGCGTGGGGATCGCGGAGAGTTGGCCGACCGGGCTTTGGCGCTGGTGACTAACCGGTTGTGTGAACCGAGTAGCGAGCACGGGATGGCGCGTTGGCTGGAGACCGATTACGTTTGTGATCGAGCAGGGCGGCGTTGGTTGCCTGAGTGGCGCGAGGAGGGGGAACGCTTGGCGAGCCGCCGACCGCGGGTTCGAGTCAAGGACCGCCAGCTCAGGCAGTGGTATGGCACCCTCGATGGATTGGTCGCGCATAAAAAACAAATTGAGAAGCAATTGTTTCTTCGCCTGCGCAATCTGTTTTCATTGAAGGTTGACCTGGTTTTCTACGATCTGACCTCCACCTATTTCGAGGGCCGGGGTCCCAGCGAACTGGCCAAGCACGGCCATAGTCGGGATGGCAAACCCCGAAACCGCCAGGTTCTTGTGGGGGTGGTGATGATCGATGGATGGCCGATTGCCCATCATGTCTTTGAGGGAAACTAGCGGGACTGCTCCACGGTGGAGAGCGTGGTTAAAGACATCGAGGAAAGGTTCGGTCTTGGGCGGGTGGTCTTCGTTGGGGATCGCGGCATGGTGACCTCGCAGAACA
>JBAQHC010000400.1:0-3671 GCA_049288095.1 Alphaproteobacteria bacterium
AACGAGCCGGAAGCGCCCGCGCCGGGCCGGAAACCGCCGCCGCCCTGGCGCGCTCCGCCGCGCGCGCCGTTCAGAGGCTGCACTGCGGCGACCGGCACCATCAGCACATTCTTAGCTGATGCGGTCACAAAGAAACTCTGCGCCGTCATTTGCGTCATCAGCGAACCATCCGTGTTCGGAACATCGGACAAGACGTCGTAGAGAATGACATTGTTGACCGTCTCGGGCGTCGGCTGAATTTGCTCGAGCGTGCTCGTATAACGGCGATCGGGGTTGCCGAGCGTCGTGAAATAAGCCGGCATGCCGACCTTCAGCTTGCTGACATCGGCCTCGGAGACTTGCGTCAAGATCTGCATCAGCGAGAGATCGGCGATGCGTAGGATCGTCGGCGCCTGTTGAATGGAAACGAGAGTTTGGCCGAGGCGCGCCGACAGCGACACCACCGTACCGTCCATCGGTGCGGTGATCGTCGCGTAGCTGAGCGTCACTTGATCGGCATGCAGAGACGATTGCGCCTGATTGATTTGCGCCTGCAGTGAGTCGATCTGAGCAACCGCCGAGTCGTAGGCGGCTTTCGCGGTCTGCAAATCGTCCTTGCTGGTCGCATTGTCCTTGTCGAGCCGCACCTGGCGCTCGTACTGAGCTTTCTTCAAGACAACCTGCGCCCGCTGATCGACGAGCTTTGCGTTCAGCGAAGCCAAATTGTCCTTGTCCGATTCGACTTTGGCGGCCTGAACCTGTGCATCGATCTCAGCTAAGAGATCGCCCTGCTTAACCTTGTCGCCGATATCGACCTTGAGCGTCTTGATCTGGCCGGAAACCTGCGCGCCGACATCGACATAGTTCTTGGGCTGAACATTGCCGACCGCTGTTACAGTGTTCTCGATGTCGCCGCGCGAAACTTGCGCCGTGACGTACTTGTGACCGCCGTCACCAAAGAGCTTCGGCCCAAGGAAGATCGCAGCCACGCCGGCCAGCAGCATGACGACGCCAATCAAGCTCAGACGGCGATGGCGCTTAAACCAGCCGCCAATCCCTTGCGAGCGCCTCTCAACCTTCGGCGCGCCCCCAGGTTTCGATTTGCTCTTCGCATTCCCGGCGTCTGCGAGGGTCCGCGACTTCAGTGTCCGATCATCGACTGTCATCGCCACCCCAAATGGTCCAGACGTGCGGGCGTTTCCACATACGCAATGAGAACGAAACACGCGTCGCGGGACTTTCGCCGGAGCCGCGGACGAGGCGCCGGGACGGCGGATTATCGGACGATAATATTCGCATTCACCTTGAAACCTTAACGGCTCACCGAGTTGTGTCCGGCTCCCGCGCCAATCAACGCAGAACCGGATGACAATCCGTCGGAAAGTGGCAAAGATGCAGGCTGGGCGGCCCCGGAGGGCCTTGTAAAGCCTTGATTGATGGGATCACCTTGGCCCGCCCCAGGAAGAGGGCGACTTGGGGAGGAAGCGGTATGGCGGTCGAAATCCCGGCTGTTCATTCGGATATTGCGGCGGAAGGAACCGCCGTTGCGAGTTCGTCGCAACCCTGGCCCAAGCGATCAACCGCTTGGTTCGCCGCTTGGGTCTTCGCAATCGCGCTCTGTTTCGCCCAGCTTGAGGCGAGCATCATGCAACTGCTCGTCATTCCGATCGAGCAGGACTTTCACCTGAACGACACCCAGGTCGGCCTTTTAGGCGGGCTCGCACCTATCCTGTTCTATGCCGTTCTCGCTGTGCCCTTGTCTCGATTCGTCGACATGTGGCCGCGAAACCTTCTGATGACCTTCGGTGTCGCCGCAGCGACGGTGATGACCGCGCTCTCTGGGCTTGCACAGAGCTTCTGGCAGCTGTTCGTCTGCAGGGTCGGCGTGGGGATCGGCGGCATCTTCAACGGGCCCGGCACCTACTCCATGATGGCCGATTATTTCCCGCGCGAAAAATTGCCCCGCGCGATTGCCGTTCTGCAGATCGGCTTTATCGGCGGTACCGGCATTGCGCTCATCGCTGGTGGCGCCATCATTCAGCTGGTCAATCATTTGCCCATTTACACGGTGCCCGGCGTCGGCGTGATCCATCACTGGCAGCTTGTTCTACTCGGCGTCAGCCTGCCCGGCTTTCTCATCGCCGCATTGGTGCGCAGCATTCCCGAACCGGCGCGCCGCGGGCGCTTGTCGCAAAAGGGTGCCAGCGCCTTGCCGCTCACGGGCGTGCTTAGCTATTTGTGGCAGCACCGCGCGATCTATGGCCCGCAGTTCTTGGCCCTTGCCTTCTCCGTCATCGAGTTCGGCGGCACACGCTTCTGGCAAGCGACCTTCTTCATTCGCACTTACGGTTGGACACAAGCACATGCGGGCTACTTACTTGGCGTAAGCAGCTTGATTGCGGGCCCGATCGGGCTGTTGTTTGGAACTTGGCTCACCGAGCATTTTGTAAGCAAGGGCGACACCGCAGCCAACCTCCGGGTTGTGGCTATCACCTATTCGCTCGCGCCAATTTTCACGATCGCAACGCCGCTAATGCCCAACCCGTGGCTCGCGGTTATCTCTACTTCGATTGGCGGCGCATTTGCCTTTGGCGGCGCCGTGCCACAGAACGCGGCCATGCAAAGCGTGACCCCGAACGAGATGCGCGGCCAGGTGACGGCGCTCTATCTCTTCGTGTTCGCCGTGATCGGAACCGGCTTTGGCCCCAACTTCATTTCCTTGATCACCAACTACGTTATCGGCGATCAGGCGCTCATCCGATACGCGCTGGCGGGTTCGGCTGCAGTGGTTACGCCGATTGCTGCCTGGTTCATGTGGCAGGGCGTGAGGCCTTACGGCGAAGCGATCCGCCAGCTCAAAGAGCGCGAGGCAAAGGGACTCGCTTAGAGTTTCGTTCTGTCATCCTTCGACCCTTCTACAAGCTCAGGGCTCAGGATGACGACATAAAGTTTCGATCGTCATGGTGAGCCTGTCGAACCATGACGATCACAAGGGAGGCCGCAATGACCGTTGATCTCTATTTCTTTCAACCGCTCGTTACCAATTCCGCGCGCGTATATCTCGCGCTTCTGGAAAAAGGCGTTCCGTTCAACGAGCATGTGCTTGGCCCCAACACGATGTCGCATTTGAGCGACGAGTTCAAAAAGATCAACCCGCGCGGCCAGGTGCCGGCGATGGTTCACGACGGCGTGCCTCTTTATGAAGGCATGACAATGAACGAATATATCGACGAGACCTTCGACGGGCCGCCATTGCGCCCAAAGAATCTGGTCGAGCGCGAGCATATGCGCGCCTGGTGCCGCTATGCGGAGAATGATCTTGGGCGCGCGCTGATGATGATCAACTGGAATCGCATCATGCCCGCGCGCAGCGCTGCGATGTCGCAAGAGGATATCGACCGTTTCGCCAAGCAAGTGCCCGACCCGGATCGTCGCCGCTCGTGGATCAATGCGCGCACAGCCGGGACGCCCGTGGCCGAGGTCGAGGAATCCTATCGCCGTGTCGTTTCGGGCGTCGCGCGCATCGAGAAGCATTTACAAAAGAACAAGTGGGTTGCCGGCTCCGAATATTCGCTTGCCGATATCGATCTCGTGAACTTCACCGGCTACATCTCTTATTGGGCGCCGCAATGGATTGTCGAGCTCACCAATGAGGTGACGACGCCGGCAACTTGGGATTGGCTCAATCGGTT
>JBAQHC010000401.1:0-4574 GCA_049288095.1 Alphaproteobacteria bacterium
CGCTTCGCGCTTCTGCTCCACGGATTTCCTGAAAACAAATATTCCTGGCGCTTCCAATTACCGTTTCTCGCCGAGCGCGGATTCACCGCTTGGGCACCGAATTTGCGCGGCTATGGCCGCACCACACGCCCGCGCGAACGCTCGGCCTATCGCTTGGAACATCTCATCGACGATGTGCGAGGGCTCATTGCTGCGGCCAAATCGGAGCGCAACTATCGTGAGACCGTGTTGATCGGACATGATTGGGGCGCGCTCATCGCCTGGGCTGTGGCGATCCGCAACGCTGTGCCAATCGATAAGCTCGTGATCATGAATGTGCCACACCCGGCGCTGTTTCGGCGCGCGCTGTATACACGCGCACAGCTTGCCCGTTCTTGGTATATCTTCTTCTTCCAACTGCCGTGGCTGCCCGAAGCCGCGCTCTCGCGCAAGAATGGCGAGGCGCTTGCGCGTGCCTTGCGCGACATGGCGATCGACAAGACGAATTTCTCCGACAATGATCTCGCCTTTTATCGCCAAGCCGCGGTCGATCCCGGCGCGCTCACCGCGATGATCAGCTATTACCGAGCGAATTTCGGCGGGCTTACGATGCGCAAAGTCTCGGTGCCATATGTTCTGCCTATAGATGTGCCGACGCTGATGATCTGGGGCGAGAAGGATGCCGCGCTCGGCAAAGAGCTCACCTATGGCACCGAGCATTATGTCCGCAAGCTGACGATCCGTTATTTGCCCAATGTCTCTCACTGGGTGCAGCAAGAGGCCCCGGCTGCGGTCAACGCCATGCTCGGCACCTATCTTGACGGGCTTCGCGTCCCCTCCGGCGAGGAGCTGAGCCGCGCGGCCTGAGCCGGAGCGTTTTTCCCCACCGCGCCCACAAACCCGGCCCTGTTGGCGCCTGCCCTGCCCTCAACTAGGATTAACCAATTGGTAATGGTGAGTGCGCGCGAACGCCAGACGGCGAGGCGCGCTGAGGGTTGGCTTTGCTCAACTGGGAAGATCCAAGGCTCGTCCGGCTGGAAAGAGCGCGGCGACCGGCATGGGTTTGGGATGCCGCGCGGCGGCGCATCGTTTGGGCGACGAACGAGGGGGCGGTGCTTTGGGGCCTTGAGGATGCATTTCTCCTGATCGATCGCCCGCTCGGCGATCGCGACCCTGCGGCCGAGGATCTAGCGCTTGCATCCAATGCGCTCGATCACAGCGAGGGCGTCGATACGCAAGTCAGGCTCTGGCAAGACGGGCGGCGCCATACGATCGATGTCTCGGCACGGCGCTTTGCGCGCACCGAAAACGGCGATTTCGTATTGTTCACTTTGGCGCGCGGCGCGCGTGCGCAAGCGGCTGATAGCGCCCCCGCCAATCCGATTGCCGACCTACTTGGCTCTTTTCCGCTTGGCCTTGCGATCTTCACCACGGCCGGGCGCTGCATTTATGGCAACCGCGCCTTCGAGCGACTGCTTGGCCGCGCGCAAGGCCTTTCCTTTGCTGACCTTATGGGTTCGGCGCGCGCGGGCGAACGGCTTGGGCGCAATCTGCTCGGCGCTGGGAGCGTGCGCGTTGCGCCGACAATTACGCGCGAAGGCGCTGATCTCACTTTGCAGATCGACGCGGCTTTGATTGCCGATCCCGTTGCGGGACAAACCGCATTTCTCGTTCAGGCCCAAGATGTTTCCGCGCGGCGCGGCTATGAGCGCCAGCTCGGCGAGCGTTTCGCGCTGATGAAGTCGCTGCTTGAATCGGTGGTCGAGGGCTGGATCATTCTTACCGCTGCCTTGCGCGTTCGCACGTTAGGCGGCGCGCTGTTCGACGGAGCTGGAAGCAAAGCCGATAGCGCGATCGGCCTCTCCTGGGAGGAAGCGTTTCCGCTTCTTGGGATCGAGCCAAGCGAAGCGCTTGCAGACGCGATCAAATCGCGGGCGAGCACGCAAATCGAGCTTCCGAACGAGCCGGGTCGCATGGCGACCGCAATGCCGCGCTGGTCGGATGAGGGCGATTTTCTTGGCTACCAAATCGCTTTGACCTCAACACCAGGAGCGACGAGCGCGCGCGAAGCGGGCCTTGGGCCGGCGCGCATGATCGATCTCGGGGCCGTTGCGCTCATCGGCCATGACAACTTCGAAATTGTCTACGCGAACGAGCGCGCGGCACAGCTTTTTGGCGCGGCATCACCGGATTCCCTCATCGGGCGGCCCTTCCTCGATTTCTTTGCAACGGACGAAAAGCGGGCCAGCGGACATTATGACCAGCTTGGCACCGAAACGAAAGAAGTCTCGACGCCGTCTTTACGCGCGGAGCGGCTCGATGGATCGACAATCATTGTCGATGCGGAGTTTCGCAAGACCTATCTCTTCGGCAAAGAGCTTGTGCTGGCGAGCTTTCACGATGTGACGCGGCTCGCAAGCTCGGCGCAGCCGCAGGTCATCACGCCCACAGCATGGCTCGATACGATTCCCATTGCGCTCATTCTCATCGACAGCAAAGGCCGCGTCACGCAAGCGAACGCGCAAGCCCAATCTCTTCTCAAGCTGAACGCTGGCGAAGTGGATGGGCGCGCGTTCGACGAGTTCATCGACCGAGATGATCGCGCCGCCTATGCCATTCGCCGGGCAGCGGCGACATCAATGGCGCCGGGCCTCGTGGCCACACTTGAAGCACGGCTAAAGCCCCGGCCCGAAATCTCGATCGCAGCACAGCTTGCGCTGCGCCCTGCAGCCGGAAATGAGGGCTTGATGATCGCAATCACGAGCCTTGAAGCGCGCGAGGAACGCCAAGCCAGGCTCCAGCGCGCGCTCGAACAGACCCAGGATAGTGTTCGCCAAAAGACCGAGTTTCTCGCCTCCATCAGCCATGAAATGCGCACCCCGCTTAACGCAATTATCGGCTTCTCGGAGTTCATGCGCGAGGGGCGGCTCGGGCCGATCGGTAATGAGAAATATGCCGGCTATATCGACGACATTCATATGAGCGGCTTGCACCTCCTGAGTCTCGTAAACGACCTGCTCGACATGTCCAAGCTCGAGGCCGGCCGTTATGAGCTCGACTTCACGCCCGTTGCGGTCGAGGAAGTCATTGATCAGGCGCTCAGGATGATTCGTCCGTCTGCGGACAAAAAAGGAGTGCTTCTGATCAAGCAGCTCGGCGGCGTGCCTCCCGTCATGGCGGATTTGCGCTCAGTTAGACAAATCCTTCTCAACCTTCTGTCCAACGCCGTCAAGTTCACGCCGAGCCCAGGCTCGGTGACGATCAAGACCGCGTACGACACCCTTGAGGGCGTAAAGATCGAGGTTTCCGATACGGGCATCGGGATGGCGCCACGTGATCTTCAGCGCGCGCTCGAGCCTTATGCGCAGGTGCATCGGCGCCACGCGAATGACGAGCCGGGAACCGGGCTTGGCCTCCCGCTTGCCAAGGCGCTGACGGAAGCCAATCACGCACAATTCGCCATCGAGAGCGCCGAGGGCAAGGGAACGCGGGTAACCGTGGTGTTCCCGGCAGCCCAGGTCACCGAAGGCGTTGCGGGCGGCACTTGAAATCGGCTTGACGCCAGCATTGCTGAGGCGAAATTGTGGCGCGCTCTGGGTGCGGCCGGCGCGACTCAGCACCGCCTGCGCCGCATTCACGTCATGTTGCCCCGTTAGCGTCCGCCGGCTCTTTGTTTCGTCCTGGGGAACCAAAAAATGCGTTACGTCCTGATCGGTCTCGGCATTCTCGTTGTTCTTCTGGTCGCGGCCGTTTTGATCGGCCCGAGCCTGATCCCCGCATCGGTCTATCGCGATCAAATCGCGCAAGCGGTCGAACAGGCGACGGGGCGCAGCTTCAAGATCGAAGGCGATGTCTCGCTCAGCATTTTCTCCACCGTTAAAGCCAAAGTCGAAAAGGCTTCGCTCGGCAATATGCCGGGCGGCGTTGCGCCTAACATGGCCGAGATCGGCCGGCTCGATGTCGGCCTCAAGCTCTTGCCCCTGCTGGCACACCGCGCTGAGATCACGAGCTTTGTGTTGAATGATGCAGTGATCCATCTCGAAGTCGACAAGGATGGCAAGGCAAACTGGGATTTCGCCAAGACCAAGCAGCCCGAGCAGGCCCAAGCCCCTAGCGCATCCAATCCACTTTCCGAGCTGAGCCTCGGCGATGTGCGCCTCGTCAACGGTCTCGTCACTTACGAGGATCTTAAGACCGGCGACAAAAAAGAGCTCAAGAACATCGATGCCAAGATTGAGCTGCCGAATCTCGATTCACCGCTGAAGATCGACGGCAACCTCACCTACAACGCTCAGCAATTGCATCTAACCTTCGAGCTCACCAAGCCGCGCGCCGTGATGCAGAAAGGCACAAGTGCGCTCTCCGTCAACGTGAGTGGCACGCCGCTCAACGCAAGCGTCCAAGGTGATGCAACGTTTGGCGACCAGATGACGTTCGTTGGCGACACCAAGCTCGATGTGCCTTCGGTCCGCAAGCTGAGCGCTTGGGTCGGCAATCCGATGTCAGGCAGCAAGGGTTTCGGCCCGATGTCGATTGCGGGCCATGTGAGCTTTGCCGGCGATACATTCGCATTCGATAATGCCGATCTCAAATTC
>JBAQHC010000402.1:0-6657 GCA_049288095.1 Alphaproteobacteria bacterium
CAGATGTCTTCGAGCTGAGATGGCATTGTGCGCGCGAGATTGCCACTCATTTCCTCGACTGCCCGGCGTACCACTGAGACGATGTCGAGAAAGCCGATCCGACGATCGAGAAAAGCCTGAACGGCGATCTCATTTGCGGCATTCATGACCGTCGGAATTCCGCCGCCTGTTTGCAGACATTCGCGCGCCAATGCAAGCGCGGGAAAGCGCTCCGGATCGGGCGCCTCAAACGTCAGCTTGCCGACCACGGACAGATCGAGCCGCTTGGAAGGCGTCGGCATGCGAGTCGGCCAAGCCAGCGAATAGGCTATCGGCGTACGCATATCGGGGGTGCCGAGCTGCGCAAGCACGCTGCCATCAACATAAGCGACCAGGCTGTGCACAACTGATTCAGGATGAACCAGAACCTCGATACGCTCGGGCTCCATGTCGAAGAGATAAGCAGCCTCAATGACTTCAAGGCCTTTGTTCATCATCGTCGCCGAGTCGACGGAGATCTTGCGTCCCATTTGCCAGCGCGGATGTGCCACGGCCTGCTCCGGCGTTGCCGCCTTCATCGTCTCATAGCTCGCACTGCGGAACGGGCCGCCCGATGCCGTGAGGATCAGCTTCTCGACCGTCTCGGGCCGCATTGAATCGAGCACCTGAAAGATCGCGTTGTGCTCGGAGTCGACCGGGAGAAGCGTCGCGCCATATCGCTCCGCCTCCTTCAGGAAGATATCGCCGGCACAGACCAGGCACTCCTTGTTCGCGAGCGCAACGGTTACGCCTCGGCGCGCCGCTTCGAGCGTAGGCGCGAGCCCAGCCGCGCCGACGATCGCCGCCATAACCCAATCGGCATCAAGCGCGGCGGCTTCCCGAATTGCAGCGGCGCCAGCGCCCACCTCGACATCAAGGCCAGAGAGCGCCGATTTGAGATCGGCGAAATGGGTTTCATCTTCAATTGCGACAAACTCGGGTTCGAACTCGCGCGCCTGATCGGCAAGCTCACGCCAGCGCGACCGCGCAGTGAGCGCAGCGACCTGGAAGCTGCCACGCTCTTGCCGCACGAGATCGAGAGTGTTGACGCCGATCGAACCGGTTGACCCTAGAACAGTGACACGCCGCGCCGGGCTTGCCGCTCGGACCGCTTTCCGCTCAATGGGCGGGGCTTCGATTGTCACCGCTTTGAACTCCCATTGGCTGCCATAGTTGCCAAAACCCCACGTCTCGGCCGGCCCTCGCTGACCACCTGACCACAAGCGGGCCCGCCCTGCAACGCGCCGTGGCGCTGGACATAGACCTGCCGCCCGGAGCGAGCTCGGCGCCTCAGGCAATGCCGCCGAACCGCCGCCCGCGCGCTGCAAACTCCTTAAGTGCCCTGTCCAGATCGGCACTCACCAGCTCGGTCCAGGACCGCTCGCAGAACACGAACTCGCCATACGCCGCGCGCCAAGTAAGGCTGCCCCGTAAGTTAGGCGTTCCACCGGCTAGGATGATGAGATCGGGCGAAGGCCCCGCGACTTCCTGAACACTCGCATCAAGCTGCTCGGTCGAGACACGCCGCGTGCCGGCCAGCGCAAGCGCCCGGACAGCCGCCGCGACTACCGAACGGCCGGAGCCTTGCGGCATGACGCTGAGGGAAAACCGGCCTCCAGAGAAATACTGCGCCGATTGGCCGGGCGATATCTCAACGCGCCGCACTGGCTTGAGATCAAGGTGCCACGCCGCAGGATGCACTACCCCGTCGCAGACAAGCGAAAGATGAGTAACTCCGGTGTCAGCAAGACGCGCCACCAATCGCACCAGCTTGTCTTCATTGGCGGCATTGACCGGGCGATCGAGAACCAGAGCGACAGCAAGACGCTCGGCGTTGCCTTGAGGGTTCTTGGTCGCCTGCGCCATCAGCCCTCCAACGCCGTCAAACTTGCATGATCTCTTTTTCTTTGGCCGCGAGCATCTCATCGACCTTCTTGACGTGATCGTCGGTGAGCTTCTGCACTTTGTCGCCGATGCCCTTATGCAGATCCTGGCTGATCTCGCCGTCCTTCTCTTGCTTCTTCAGGCGCTCCATGCCGTCACGGCGGACATTGCGCACAGCGACGCGCGCGTTCTCGGCATATTTGTGTGCGATCTTGGCGAGCTCCTTACGGCGCTCCTCGGTCAGCACAGGGATCGGGATGCGAACGAGCTGACCGTCAATCACAGGATTGAGACCGAGGCCGGCCTCTCTGATCGCCTTGTCAACTGCCTGCACCATGCCTTTGTCCCAGACCTGAATCGAAATCAGGCGCGGCTCTGGCACGCTCACCGTGCCAACCTGGTTGAGCTGCATGCGCTGGCCATAGGCCTCAACCGTCACGTTATCGACCAGGCTGGCCGAAGCGCGGCCCGTTCTCAGCCCAGTGAGCTCGGTCTTGAGCGAATTGATCGCGCCATCCATGCGTTTTTGAAGATCGGAAAGGTCGTTCGGATTGCCCGCCATTGCTCATTCTCCCTCGATCGGGATCTCATGGTTCGACAGGCTTACCATGAGGAGTGTTTTACTTTGGCCCTCATCCTGAGCCTGTCGAAGGATGAGGTTCGGCACACAAGTTAGTTCGAAATGATCGTGCACGGCCCGCCGCCGCACAAGACATGAACGAACGCGCCCTTTTTGTGCAGCGGAAAGACGATGATGGGGATGTTGTTCTCGCGCGCGAGGCTGATCGCCGAGGCGTCCATCACTTTGAGGTCGCGCGCGAGCACATCAAGATAGCTCAGCCGGTCATAGCGCGTGGCCTTGGGATCTTTTTTGGGGTCGGCAGAATAGACGCCGTCGACTTGCGTGCCTTTGAGCAAGGCATCGCAGCCCATCTCGGCCGCTCGTAGTGCGGCGGGCGTGTCGGTTGTAAAATAAGGTACGCCCAAGCCGGCCGCGAAGATGACGACCCGTCCCTTCTCAAGATGCCGTAGCGCGCGGCGGCGGATGTAGGGTTCGCATATTGCAGTCATAGTGATCGCCGACTGAACGCGCGTTTGCACGCCGAACTTTTCGAGCGCGCTCTGCATCGCGATGGAATTCATCACCGTCGCGAGCATGCCCATATTATCGGCGCTCGCACGTTCCATGCCCTGCGCCGCACCTTGAAGACCGCGAAAGATATTGCCGGCGCCGATCACCAAGCACACCTGCACACCGATCTCGATAGCAGCCTTGATCTCGCCGGCAATTCGATCGACGGTCTCAAGATCAAGGCCAAATTGGGCATTGCCCATCAGGGCTTCGCCCGAGAGCTTGAGCAGCACACGCTTGTAACGCGGCTTTGCATCGGGAAGCTGCACGAGTTTCGCGACATTGTCTTTTTCGCTCATGCCTGCCTCCGTCGATTGGGCTTGCGCTTAGGTTGCCTAGCCTAGCCTTTCATCGCCGCGGCAACTTCCGCGGCGAAGTCTTCCTTGGCCTTATCGATGCCCTCACCGACGACAAAGCGCTCGAACGCCTTGATTGTCACCGGCGTGCCGAATTCCTTGCCGGCATCGGCGAGCACCTGCTCGACCTTTTTGTCCTGGTCATGCACGTAGATCTGCTTGAGGAGCACCACCTCCTCATAGAATTTGCGCATGCGGCCCTCGACCATCTTTTCGATGACGTTGGCCGGTTTGCCGCCTTCTTGCGCCTGCTCCTGGAAGATCTTGCGCTCACGCGCAACAAGATCGGCCGGAATGTCCTTCTCGGTGATGCCAAGCGCGACCGCCGGAAATCCGGAGGCAATGTGCATGGCGAGCTTCTTGCCGAGATCCGCAAGCTTCGTCTTATCGGCCTTCGACTCGAGCGCGACAAGCACGCCGATACGGCCGAGATCGGTCGTCACCGCGTTGTGCACATAGGACGCAACGAGGCCTGACTCGACTTCAAGCTTCACCGTGCGGCGGAGCGAAATATTCTCGCCGATCTTGGCGACAAGATTGGTCAGATGCTCGGCAACGGAGACCGACTCGCCCGGATACGGCGCCTGCGCGACCTTGGCAATGTCGCCATTGGTCGTGAGCGCGACCAGAGCCACGGTTTTCACCGCGGTTTGGAACGTCTCGTTGCGCGCGACGAAATCCGTCTCGGCATTGATTTCGACCATCGCGCCTTCGTGACCGGCAACTGCAACGCCGATCAAGCCATCAGCTGCCGTGCGGCCGGATTTCTTCGCGGCCTTGGCGAGGCCCTTCTTGCGCAGAAGATCGATCGCCGCCTCTTGATCGCCGCCCGTTTCGACAAGCGCGCTCTTGCAATCACCCATGCCCGCGCCCGTTCTGTCGCGAAGCTCCTTCACCATCGCGGCCGTTACTGTCGTCATCTCTTCCTCATTCGTGTTTCATTCCCTCATGGTTCGACAAGCTCACCATGAGGGTCCACTAAATTCCTCATCCTGAGCTTGTCGAAGGATGAGGTCCCAGGCTAGGCCGAAGCCGCCGCACCCTCGGCAGCAGGCGGCACTTCAGGGGGCAACTCGACCGGTGGCGCTTCTGCCGAGGCGCCAATGTCGAGGCCCATGTTCGACTTACCCTCGGCAAGGCCGGCCAGCACGGAGCGCGCTACAAGATCGCAATAAAGCGCGATGGCACGGCTCGCATCGTCATTGCCTGGGATCGGATAATCGACATCGTCCGGATCGCAATTGGTATCGACAACTGCAACAACCGGAATGCCGAGCTTGCGGGCTTCGGCGATCGCGATCTTCTCCTTGATGGTGTCGATCACGAACATCACATCCGGCAGGCCGCCCATGTCCTTGACGCCGCCAAGGGAGCGCTCGAGCTTGTCGCGCTCGCGCGTAAGATTGAGCAGCTCCTTCTTAGTGAGGCCTGTCTCGGGCTTTGACGCGGTCTCTTCAAGCTGCTTGAGCTTCTTGATCGAGTTCGAGATAGTCTTCCAGTTTGTGAGCGTGCCGCCAAGCCAGCGGTCGTTCATGAAGTATTGCGCACAGCGCTTCGCCGCCTCGGCGATCGGCTGTTGCGCCTGCCGCTTGGTGCCGACAAAGAGCACGCGCCCGCCTTTGGCCGCCGTCTGTTCGATGAAAACAAGCGCCTGGTGGAGCAGCGGAACGGTCTCGGCGAGGTCGATGATGTGCACGCGGTCGCGCACGCCATAGATGTACTTCTCCATTTTCGGGTTCCAGCGATAGGACTGGTGGCCGAAATGGACGCCAGCCTCAAGAAGCTGGCGCATGCTGAAATCCGGCAATGCCATTAAAATTCTCCATTTTCTCCGGTTGGTCCGCCGCGGCCGCTACCCGCCGAAGCCTCGGCGTAGGCGGGCACCGGATCGGAAACCGCGGGGGATTGACCCCGAGGCCCCGACAAGGCCGCGTGTGAATTGGCCGTGGGTATATGGGATTTTCGCCCAATAAGGCAAGCCGGAGCAGGCCCCATGCCGGGCCTTCCCTCACCCACAGGCCCAAATTCCCGCATTTCAAGCGCGGGTTAACGCATGCTATTTAGCCGCGGCCATGAAAAACCCAATTCGTCCCGAGATCAGCCGGATGGGCCTCAACCCGATTGGCGAGATCGCGCAGCTCGCCTGGAAGGTGGGCGGCGTCACCCCGCTTCAATATGGCGAGGGTGATCTCGTCACGCCCGAGTTCGTCCGCGAGGCGGCCAAGCGCGCGCTGGATGAAGGCAAGACTTTCTACACCTACCCCAACGGGATTCCCGAGCTGCGCTCGGCGCTCAAGACCTACACGGATCGCCTTTACGATCTCGACATCGCGCCCGAGCGCATCACCGTGCCGGGCTCGGCGATGCTTGCGATTACGATCACGCTGCAGTGCCTGACCGAGAGTGGGGACAATATCATCATCGTCTCGCCGATTTGGACGAACATCATCCTCGCTGCGGCCGCCAGAGGAGTTGAAGTGCGCTTCGCACCTCTGACAAAAGATGAGAGCGGGCGCTGGCATTTCGATCTCGAAAGCGTCGCCGAGAAATGCGATGTGCGCACCAAAGCCATCTTCGTCGCTTCGCCCGGCAACCCAACCGGCTGGGTGATGCGCCGTGCCGAGCAGGAAAACCTTCTTGCCTTCGCGCGCGAACAAGGCATCGCGATCATCGCCGACGAGGTTTATGCGCGACTCATCTACGACTCCGATGTCGCGCCGTCGTTCTTGGAAATTGCAGACGAGGAAGACCCGGTTTTCGTCATCAACAGCTTTTCTAAGAATTGGGCGATGACGGGTTGGCGCATCGGCTGGGTTACGGCGCCCAAGAGCTTGTTCACGCCACTTCAAACCTTGTGCGGAATTGCGAACACGGGAGCCACGACTTTCGCGCAATATGGTGCGCTCGCCGTGCTCACCGATCCGCGCGGCGAAGAGCTCGTCGAGACGATGCGCGCACGCTGCCGGCGCGGCCGGGCGCTGGTCGAGAAAGCGGCGCTGCAGTCAAACCGCGTGAAGCCCTTGCGCATTGAAGGCGCTTTCTATGCATATTTGGATATCGACGGCGTGACGGATTCAACCGCGCTTGCAAAACGCCTTGTAACCGAAGCCAAAGTCGCCGTTGCGCCGGGCTCAGCGTTCGGCCCAGGCAATGACAGCTTCATTCGCCTGTGCTTCGCGACCGACGAGAAGCTCTTGGCGCCTGCTTTGGAGCGCCTCTTCTCTGCCCTTTGAGTCCTCAGCTAGATCGAATCGCTCCCTTATTCCC
>JBAQHC010000403.1:0-9311 GCA_049288095.1 Alphaproteobacteria bacterium
AAAGAACATGCTGGCGCGCGGTGAGATGGTGCTCGCGGGCGAGAAGCTCGATCTCTCAGAGATCAAGGTGCCGACTTATTTCCAATCCAGCCGCGAGGATCACATCGCGCCGATGGTTTCGGTCTACAAGGGCATGAAGCATCTCGGCGGCGATAAGCGCTTTATTGTTGCGGGTTCGGGCCACATCGCCGGCGTCATCAATCCCCCCGATGCACACAAATATCAGTATTGGACGAGCGATGATCTCTCCGGCTCGCTCGACCAATGGTGGGCGGGCGCCAAAGAGCATCCGGGCTCGTGGTGGGTCGATTGGGACGCATGGCTCTCCAAGCTTTCCGGCGAGAAGATTTCCGCGCGCAAACCCGGCGACGGCAAGCTCAAAGTCTTGGGCGATGCGCCGGGCACTTACGTCAAGATCAAATCGACCGACGGTGCTGCGCAGACGCTTTCGCCCGAGACGATGGAAGCCGAGAACGCCGCCTACAAGAGCTGAGGCTCCCGCGGCTCAAATAGTCCGTACACAAACAAAATGAGCGCGGCTGGAAGCAACCACGCTCATGTCTTTCCGTAGGTTACGGGCAAAGAAACAGTCTGGCAAGCCCCGATTTCATGGTCTAAATGAGTGCCCTCTTTCGATGAGGGCACCCATGATTTCCTGCGGCTTCGATTTCGGCACCTCCAATTCGGCGATTGGTGTTGCACGCGACGGCATCCCGACGCTTGCTCCCTTGGAGCGCGGCGCGACGCTGATGCCGACGGCGCTCTTCTTTGACTCGGACAACACGCGGCACACGCTTTTCGGCAGCGATGCCATCGATGCCTATATTCACGGCGACGAAGGCCGCTTGATGCGCGCGCTCAAAAGCGCCCTGCCCTCGTCCCTCATCGATCAGACAACCGCGTTCGGCCGCCGCCGCGTTACCTTGCGCGAGGTTGTCGCCATCTTCGTGCGCGAGATGAAGCGGCGCGCCGAGAAATTTGCCGGCCGCGAGATCGACGGTGTCGTACATGGGCGGCCTGTGACCTTCGCTGATGGCGATGTAGCCGCCGATGTGCGCGCGCAAGCAATCTTGGAGGATATTGCGCGCAGCGCTGGCTTCAAAGAGATCAGCTTTGCTTTCGAGCCAATCGCCGCGGCGATCCACTATGAGTCAACGATTGATCGGGAGGAGCTGATTTTGGTTGCCGACATTGGCGGCGGCACATCGGACTTTTCGGTCGTCCGCATCGGCCCGCAACGGCACAACCGGATCGACCGCCAGGACGACATCCTAGCAAATGCCGGTGCGCGAATCGGTGGCACGGATTTCGACACCGCGCTCAGCCTAGGTGTCGCGATGCCGCTCTTGGGGATGGGATCGCGCACGCTCACCAAGGGCCTCGAAATGCCGAAGGCGATCTATCACGAGCTGGCGACCTGGGCGACGATCAACTTCGCCTACACTTATCGCAACCAGCGCGACATCGCAGAATTGCTCGCGGACGCCGCTGAGCCGGCCAAAGTCGCGCGATTGCTCAAGACACTTCGCAAACGGCTCGGCCATCGCATCGCCTTCGCGGTCGAGGAGGCGAAGCTGGGCTTGAGCGCTGATCAGGCGGCGGCCGTCGATCTCAACTTTCTCGAAGCCGGGCTCGCCACGCTCGCAACGCGCGCGGGCTTTGAGTCAGCCATATCGGAGCGGACGGAGCGTCTAACGCGCGGTGCGGCTCAATGCATCAGAGATGCCGGCGTCGCGTCTAGCGATATCAAGACGATCTTCTTTACCGGCGGGTCGAGCCTCGTTCCGGCCGTGCGCGTGGCAATCATAAAAGCCGCGCCCGAGGCCTTGCCAGCCACGCGCTCCGATCTTCTTTCGGTTGCGCTCGGCCTCACGCGCATGGCCGTTCAACACGCATAGGGATCGCTGTGGGCGGTAAAGACAATGTCCTCTCCCGCGGGGAGAGGACAGCTTTGAATGCTGTAGATAGGTGAGGGGATTGCAACAGTCGGTGGCGTGCGGGGACAACCCCTCACCCCAACCCTCTCCCCGAGGGAGAGGGAGCGCGCGCCGCATCCCAGCTAGTGCGTTTGCGCAGTATCGCGCGTGGTGTTGCGGGCATCGAACGCGGACCACACGCCGCCGTCGCCGTCCCATTTGCCGCGGCTTGCGCCCTTGGAATATTCGGTCGCGCGCTGCTCGAAGAAATTCGCGTGCTCGACGCCATTCAAGATCGGCGCGAGCCACGGCAGCGGATGGGCTTTGAGCGCGTGATAGCCGCTTTCGGTCTCTTCGAAATAGCCGAACACCGGCGAGAGCTTCAGCTGCGTCAAGCGCCAATCGGCGATGTAACGCACATAGGATTTGATCTCGTGCGCGCTCATGCCCTCGATCTTACCGAGGCCGAAAGCGAGATCAACAAACCCTTCTTCGAGCTTCACCATGGTCTTGGCGACATCGATGATGTCGTCGCGCACGGCGCGCGTGACAGCGCCGGTTTCTCGGTTCCACTCATGGAACAATTTGATGATGCCCTCGCAATGCAGGCTCTCATCGCGCACCGACCAGGAGACGATCTGGCCCATGCCGTTCATCTTGTTGTGGCGCGGGAAGTTCAAGAGCATCGCGAAGCTCGCGAACAGCGCCATGCCTTCCGTGAAGGCGCCGAACATTGCGAGCGTGCGCGCGACGTCGCCCACGGTGTTCACGCCGAATGTGTGCATGTAATCCGCCTTGGCGCGCATTTCGGCATAGTCGCGGAAAGCAGCGAACTCGGCCTTCGGCATGCCGAGCGTTTTCAAGAGCAGTGCGTAAGCGTCGATATGCACCGTCTCCATGTTGGAGAAGGCCGCCATCATCATTTGGAGTTCGAGCGGCTGGAACAGCGGGATGTAGCGCTTGAGGTAATTATCGCCAACCTCGACATCGCTTTGCGTGAAGAAGCGGAAGATTTGCGTGAGCAACGCTCGCTCGGCATCCGTCACGCGGTCCGAAGTCCAATCCTTGATGTCATTGCCGAGCGGAACTTCCTCGCCCATCCAATGGGTTTGTTGCTGGCGCTTCCAGAATTCATAAGCCCACGGGTAGCGCTCGACATCATAGCTGCCGGAGGGCGTGAGCAGGCCCACGGCGCCCGTGCCGATCAGCTCGCGCGGGTTCAAATGTGAAAGCGATTTCGTCAGCGTCATGTTTCAATCCAGCTCAAAGCTACATAAACAATCCCCTCCCCCTTGTGGGGAGGGTTAGGGTGGGGGCGAACAAAAAGACTCTTTCAGTCTCTTGCCGACTTAGACAACCCCCACCCGACGCGCTTCGCGCGTCGACCTCCCCACAAGGGGGAGGTGAAATAAAAGTCTGCCGAGGTCGGTCACTGGCATGCGAGGCACTCCTCGTAATCCGTGCGTGGGGCGCTCATGACAGTGGCACGCTCTTCAAGCCGGCCGGCGACATCCGCGCGGCTCACTGATTTCGACCGGCAGTAATAAAGGCTTTTCATGCCGCGTTCCCATGCCGTCCAATGCAGCATGTGCAGATCCCATTTCTCGATGTCGGCGGGCAGAAACAGATTGATCTATTGGCTTTGGCAGATCAGCGGCGCGCGGTCGGCGGCGAGTTCGATGATCCAGCGTTGATCGATTTCGAAGGCGGTGCGGTAGGTTGCCTTTTCGTCTTCGCTCAGGAAATCGAGATGCTGTGCCGAGCCTTCATGCTCGACAATCGACTGCCAAACCTCCTGCGTGTCCTTGCCGTATTTCGCGAGCAGCTTCTGCAAATACGGATTGCGCACGACAAAACTGCCGGAGAGCGTTTTGTGTGTATAGACATTGGCCGGGATCGGCTCGATGCACGCACTTGCGCCGCCGCAAATGATCGAGATCGACGCCGTCGGAGCAATCGCGATCTTATGCGAGAAGCGCGCTTTGATTCCGCGTTCGGCGGCATCGGGACAAGCGCCCCGCTCTTCGGCAAGATTGTAAGACGCGGCATCAGCTTCTCGGCGGATCTTCTTGAAGATACGCATATTCCAGCTCTTGGCGACGGCGCATTCCATCGGGATGCCGCGCGATTGCAGGAAGGAATGAAAGCCCATGATGCCCAGGCCAACCGAGCGCTCGCGCAGCGCCGAATATTTCGCGCGCGCCATGCTATCCGGCGCGGTCTCGATGAAGCTCGTCAGCACATTGTCGAGGAAGCGCATGACATCCTCGATGAAGCCCTCCTCCTCGCTCCATTGATTCCAAGTCTCGATATTGAGCGAAGCCAAGCAGCACACCGCCGTGCGCTCCTGACCGTCGTGATCCTTGCCGGTGGGCAAAGTGATTTCGCTACAAAGGTTTGAAGTCGAAACTTTAAGTCCGAGATCACGCGCGTGCTTGGGCAACGCCTTGTTCACGTGATCGATGAACAAAAGATAGGGCTCGCCGGTTTGCAATCGCGTTTCGAGGATACGCTGCCACAGCTGGCGCGCATTCACGTAACGGATCGGCTCGCCGGTCTTCGGGCTCCTGAGCGCGAAATCCTTGCCGTCGCGCACCGCGAACATGAACTCGTCGGTGATGTTGATGCCGTGATGAAGATTGAGCCCCTTGCGGTTGAAATCGCCCGAGGCTTTGCGGATCTCCAAAAACTCTTCGATCTCCGGGTGATGAATGTCGAGATAGACCGCCGCTGAGCCACGCCGCAGCGAGCCCTGGCTGATCGCCAGCGTGAGCCCATCCATCACATGGATGAACGGAATGATGCCGGAGGTTTCCCCGCAGCCTTTGACCGCCTCGCCGATCGAGCGCACGTCACCCCAGTAGGTGCCGATGCCGCCGCCATTGGAAGCGAGCCAGACATTCTCGTTCCACGTGTTGACGATACCGTCGAGCGAATCCGGCACCGAGTTGAGGAAGCAGGAGATCGGCAAGCCGCGCGTCGTGCCGCCATTCGACAGCACGGGGGTTGCCGGCATGAACCACAGGCGCGAGACCGCGTCGTAGATGCGCTGTGCGTGAGCAAGGTCGTCGGCATAGGCGCAGGCGACCCGCGCAAAGAGATCCTGAAAGCTCTCGCCGGGCATCAGATACCGGTCGGTCAAGGTCGCCTTGCCGAACGCGGTTAACAAATTATCGCGCGCACGGTCGAGCTTGAGGTCGGTGGGCGTCGGCTTACGGCCGAGCGGCCCCGGCATCGGGGCCGGGCTCGGCGCCCGTTCGACGGCCGGCTTGGAAACCGGGCCTTGAACCTGCGGTGGCTTCGGCTCGGTTGGGAACGCGTCAGGAGGCGTGCGGCCGCGACGGTCGAAGTCATAAGCAAGCGCCATTGGTGCCAACCCCTCTTCTTTCGGAGGCCCGCCCCCTTGCGGAGGTGCGGAGGGCATTGCCCGCGGGTACAACCCCCGCCGGCCGGCCAACCACTAGTGCCTCTGGAAATTCTATGCCCCAGATTTAGTGCAAACTTGGGCCGCCCGGTCAAGCCCTCGACAGCCGCCGGACACTTCATAAATCTATTGCAAAACCGCGGACTCGGTAGGCGTTAATGGCCCTCTTCCACAGTCCAGACGGGGGAGTGTTGGGCCGGCTCTAATCGTCGGCCCCATCCCCATCCCTGGGTGCGCGCTAAAGCCGGATTGAATCCCGCCGTCATTGCGAGGCCGGGCGTGATCCGGCCGAAGCAACCCAGCGCCTCACGCGAAACTTGCCCTGGATCGCCGCGGCGCTTCACGCCTCGCGATGACGAGAAGGGTTCAATCTCAACAGGGAAGACTCTAGCGGACAAACGCCTCGACCTCGGCCACGAACTTTTTCCAGGCCGGCTCATGCGCAAACAGGATGTGGTTCTTGCTGTCGAGCGACACCAGACGCGCGCCGGGAATGCCAGCCGCCATCATGCGTGCTTGAGAGAACGGCACGACGATCTCATCGGCGGCATGCAGCACGATCGCCGGCACCCTCACTTGCGCAAGGAGAGGGCCGATGTCGACATGGGCGGCCGCCTCGCGCGTCATTAGCGCATTTTCTGTCGACATCGAGATGCGCGACAGCTCATCGAACCAGCGAAATTGATCGCTCGTGCCGTCGGGCATGAACATTGAACCAAATACCTGGCGGAACGCGCCGTGCGGCTTGCCCCAGCCGATACGCACAATGTCTTGCAAGAGCCTATGCGCCTCTTCGGTGACCGGGTCGTTCCGTTCCAGCTGGCCCTGCACATAGCCGCCATAGAGCACGAGATGGCTCACACGCTCGGGGTGGCGCACGGCATAGGCAATTGCAATGGCGGCGCCCTGCGAGGAGCCAAGGAGCGCGAACTTCTCCAGCGCGGCGGCATCGGCCACGGTCTCGAGGTCGCTTATCCATTTCTCGAAGGAGATCTCGCCGACGTCCCAGTCTGAAAGGCCGCATCCGCGCGGATCGTACCTGATCAGGCGGTGCCGTTTGCTGAGGTCCACCCACCAGTGCTGCCACACCGGGCTTTGAACGTCGAACTCGAGATGCGTCATCCAGTTGGACGCTTTGAGGAGCGGCGGCCCTTCACCGGAGATCGCATAAGCGAGGGCCGTTCCGTCGGCGGCCTTGCAGAACTTTATGTCTTGCCGGAAGTCCTCGCCGGCCGGCGTTCCTGTGCCGCGAAAGGCGAGGATTGGCTTATAGCGGCCCTTGGGCAGCTCGACGAAGACGGCATCGTTCTTGCCCGCGCCGGCATAATATTCCAGCAGCTTGGAGCGCAGGCGCCCCACCTCGACCCGCACGATTGAATCCGCCGACGGATCGAATTTGGCGTCGCGCCCGAGCACATCGATCGCAATGCGCGACTGATTGAGCCGATCGGCATCGCCTTTGAGTTCGGCATCGACAAGATAGTCTAACAGCGCGGCCATTCGGCCGGCCGTTTGAAACGCGGCCGATAATCCGATGCTCTCAAGCTGGGAGCGAACGGCCCGCTTCTCCGCCTCGGTCCATGCCATTTCCGCCTCCTGGCGCCCGCCTCCTTAGTTACACACTGCCGCCGCCGAAGGGTCAAATCCTCTTGGGAATCAAAGGGCAAGCCGGTAACTAACCGGCAGCTACTTATTCCACCTACGCCGATACTCCACGTGTCTCTCCATCAAACGAATTGGAGGACACCATGACTATTGCAGCACCTTTAGACCACGATCGCTACGCCAAGTGCATTGCAGTTTCCAAACGTGTGGCCTGGGACATCGACAAGGATGCCATTCGCGGCCGCACGCTCGATGTCCGCGACACATTCCTTCCGCCCTCACTCACCAAAGCCGACCGGCTCGACTTCCTGAATGAGGCCGACAAACGCCTGATGAGCCAGGTTCAGGGGCGCACTTACGCCAACATTTTCGGCCTCGTCGAGCGCTACATCAACGCCAAGATCCTCGAAGTGACGCGCGACCACTGGTTCGGCGATCAGCTTGCGCTCGAGACGTTGGTTCGGTTCTCGAACGAGGAACTGAAGCACCAGGAGCTGTTCCGCCGTGTCGACAAAATGTGCGCGGACGTGATGCCGGTGGGCTATCGTTTCCTGCCCGACCCTAACGAAGTCGCGCACGCGGTGCTCAGCAAGTCGACCTGGTCGGTCTTGGGCCTTACCTGCTTCATCGAGATCTTCGTGCTTTCGCACGCTCGCCAAAGCATTGAAACCCAGGCCGTCATCTCGCCGCTGTTCAAGGACATCTTCCTTTATCACGCGCGCGATGAGGTGCAGCACATCGTTGCCGACGAGATCGAGTGGCAGCGCGTGCACGACCAAATGAGCGCTGAGGAAATCGATCGCGCCGTCGATGA
Source organism: Alphaproteobacteria bacterium (assembly GCA_049288095.1). Taxonomy (GTDB): domain Bacteria; phylum Pseudomonadota; class Alphaproteobacteria; order CAWBKL01; family CAWBKL01; genus CAWBKL01. The sequence continues at coordinate 7,760 of JBAQHC010000403.1, forward strand.
TCTGATCGCGCTCGTTGCTGCCGTCGACGGCATCCTCGTGATGCAATCGGCAGCCGATGTCGAATACTTCGCCGACGCCGCCTCTCAACGCTTCAGCGCCACCGAGTATCAGCGCCTTAAGGCGGGCGTGCTCGATGCCTATCGCTGGCAATACATCGTGTCCGGCGTTGGCGAGGCGCGGTTCATGGAACAACTCGGCGGAAAGCTCAACCCAACCCAGCTGGAGCGGGTCTCGACAGCGCTCGCTCCATTTCTGTCCTAACCCGGGCACGCGCCCAGAAACCCAATGGAGGTCCCGATGGACCCTCTGAAGATGCACATTAACAGGGCTGCAACGCTTCTCACTTCGGCATCGCTGATTTGTTTCGTTGCCGCCTCGGTGGGTTTTGCCCTGGCGGTCATGTGATTGCCAATTGTAAGCATGAGTAAGGGCCCGGAAGCTCCGGGCCCTTTCTGCCTTCAGCAGGCGCCCCTCAACAACAATCATTGACCCCCACTACGAAGCTATTTAAATTCATAGGCGATGAAGATCACGATCACCATAATAATAGCGATGCGAAGCGAACCGATTGGGGCGGCCGGCCGGGCTTTGTCGTAAGACAAATCGCGATTGAGTGCACGGGGCCGCCCATCGAGGCGGCTTTTTCATTTTGCACTTCCGGCAAACCATTTGCATCGCATCAGGTGTCATGACTCAGGATCAAACCACTCTCGAACATTTCCGCACTCACGGTTGGATGCGCATTGAGCAAGCCTTCAGCGTGAGTGAGGCCGCAGCCATGCGTGATGCCGCTTGGCGCGCGCTCGCCAATATTGGCTTCCACCGCGACCGGCCGTCGACTTGGAAGACCGAACGCCCCGCTCATTTGCAGCATTTGAAGGCCGACCCCGTGTTTCGCGCTGTCGGCAGCAAACGCGTGCTCGCGGCAATCGATGCCGCGCTCGAAGGCCAGGGCTGGGAAATGCCCAAGAATTGGGGCGCGCCCTTTCTTGCTTTCCCGAGCGAGCACGCGTGGGAAGTGCCGGCGAGCGGCTGGCATATTGATGCGAATTATCTGAGCGCGCTCGCGCCGCCTGCAGGCGTGAGGACCCACGCGCTGTTCGGCAATCTCGAGCCGCGCGGTGGGGCGACGCAAATCGTGAGCGGCTCGCACCGGCTCGTTCACCAATGGTTCAAGGAGAATCCGCCGCCACCGGGCACGCGCGGCGCCGAATATCGCCAGCTACTGCGCGGTCATCCGTATCTGCGCAATTTGCACACTGAGGGCGATACCGAAGAGCGCGTCGCGCGCTTCATGGATCGCGCCGAAGAGCACGACGGCATTCCGCTCCAAGTCGTCGAGAACACTGGCCAGGCGGGCGATGTGATCCTGCTTCATCCGCTAACGCTTCACGTCGCGACGGCGAACAACGGCGAGGAGCCGCGCTTCTTGCTCAGCGGCGGCGTCGATCTCCCCGCCATGTGGGCCAAGGAAACAAGTCCCCTCTCCCCTTGAGGGAGAGGGCTAGGGAGAGGGGTCGAATCAAAGACCCTGCCTATCGGAGAGCACCC
>JBAQHC010000404.1:0-3129 GCA_049288095.1 Alphaproteobacteria bacterium
CCCCTCACCCTGCCCTCTCCCCGCGGGAGAGGGTTACTCGAACCATTCATCTCAATCCTCAATCGCCTGATAGGCAAATGCGAGGAAGTCGGCGGCCAAGAGGCCGGGCCCGCCGCCGCGTTGAATCATGAGGATCATGTTCATCTCCTCTTTCGGGTCGGCCCACCACATGACACCGGAGCCGCCATCCCAGCCGAAACGCCCGACCGAATAAGTCGGACCCAAAGCCTCAGTGATCACCATCATGCCAAGACCCCAGCCGCGCCCCTCCCATATGTTCGGCGCCCACCCTTGCGCACGCGGCAGCTCGAATGGCGCCGGGAACATGCCTTGGTTTCGCAGCTGCTTCTCACCGAGATAATTGCGCGTCATGGCTTCGACGCTCGGCCGCGACAAGACCCGCGTGTTGCCGAGCTTGCCCTTGCCGATCATCATCCGTCCGAAGGCGAGATAATCATCAACCGTTGCCACAAGGCCGCCGCCGCCGCTTGGAAACGCTGGAGGCGAGGCGAACCGCCCGTTGCCCGCGTCTTCCGTCAGGGTCAGCTTTCGTGTTTCCGGATTGAAAGCGTAGGCGCTCGCCAGCCGCTCAATCTGCCTAGGTGAAAGGCTGAAGCCCGTGTCCCTCATTCCTAAGGGCTCAAGCAAGCGCTCCTTGAGGAAGTCGGCAAAGGATTGGCCGCTCGCGCGTTCGATCAGCACGCCGAGCACCTCTGCGCCCATGTGATAAAGAATGCCCTCCCGCGGGTGATGCGCGAGCGGCAGCGCCCCGAGCCGCTTGATCCACTCGTCGGGCGCAAGCGGCGCACCGCCCATGCCGAACCCCGCCTCCACCATCGCTTTCTGAAGCGGCGTCGGCGGCCCGAGAGCCCAGCCATAGCCAAGCTGGAATGTCAGGCAGTCGCGCACTGTGATTGGGCGCTTGGCCGGCTCGACATCATCCAGCGGCCCATCCATGCGCTTCAGCACTTTGCGGTTCGCAAGCTCGGGCAGCAGACGGTCGACCGGCTCTTCGAGCCTCAGCTTGCCTTCCTCGACGAGGATCATCGCGGCGGCGGCCGTAATCGGCTTGGAAATCGAAGCAAGACGAAAGATCGTGTCGCGCTTCATTTGAATGTTGCGTTCGACGTCCTGCATACCGACGATATCGATATGCGTATCGCCGCGCCGCTCGACGAGCGCGATCATGCCTGCAATCTCGCCCTTATCGACGCTTGCGTTGACCGCATCTGTGAGACGCCGAAGCCGCGCTCTTGAAAGCCCGCTAGACATTCTTGCCATGCCTCCCTTGCGCCCCCTTTATTTCATTCTTATCTAACGCCGAGGCTTCTGCCGCCGCATGATAGCGAGGGGAGACAGACATGGAAACCAAGGTCGCTGAGATCGCGCCAAAGATTTATCGGCTTTCGACCTTTGTTCCCGATATCGCGCCGCCGGCCGGCTTCACGATGAACCAGTTTCTTGTCGATTCCGATGAGCCGCTGCTGTTTCACACCGGCCCGCGCGCCATGTTTCCCTCTGTTTACGCGGCGGTTGGCAAGATCATGCCGATCGAGCGGTTGCGCTGGATCAGCTTCAGCCATCTTGAGGCCGATGAATCGGGCGCGATGAATCTTTGGCTTGCTGCAGCGCCGAAGGCGCAAGTTACGCATGGCGCGCTTGCGTGCATGGTTTCGCTCAACGATCTCGCCGACCGGCCGCCGCGTACCTTGAATGACGGTGAAGTGATGGATATCGGCGGCAAGAAGCTCCGCCACATCGATACGCCACATGTTCCACACGGCTGGGATGCGGGCCTGTTCTTCGACGAGACGACGTCAACGCTTCTGTGCAGCGATCTCTTCACGCATGCCGGCAATCCGAAGCCGGTAACAAGCGAGAGCATCTTAGAGCCGGCCATTGCGACCGAGAACGCGTTTCTCTCGACCGCGCTGACGCCTTTGACGGCGCCGACAATCCGCAAGCTGGCGGCGCTCAAGCCTAAGACCCTTGCCGTCATGCACGGCTCATCGTTCGAGGGCGACTGCGCTGGCGCACTCAACGCGCTTGCGGACTTTTACGCAGAGCGGCTCGCCGAGGCGCTCTAATCACTGACGCCAATAAACGAAGCAATTGGCCGTGCCCGTGCCCGCGAGCGTGCGATAACACGGCACATAGTCGACGACATTGATGTTGAGCCCGAGTCCGGCCATCGCCCCGATCACCGGAATCCAATTCTTCGTTTCCGACGTGCCCGATTGGAAATCGGCTTCGGTGAGCTTCTTGAGCTTCTCGGGTTTGCCCGACTTGATCGCGTCCAAAATGATTGCGTCGAGGTCCTCGTCGATCACAAAATGCGAAAGCCCGCCCGAGCCGATAATCGCGACGCGCTTATTCGCGGGCCACGAGCGGATCGCCGCAACGAGTGCTTTGCCGAAATTGATGCAGCGATCAACGGTCGGCTGGTTCGGCGGATAAAATGTGTTCTCGACCACCGGCACCGTCGGCGGCGGATCATCGCGCATGATGCGCCGGAAGATGAAGCCAAATGCATGCGGAATGGTGACATAGCCGCCGCGATGCGGTGGAATTTTCGTCATCGAGGCGACATCAAAGCCTTCACTTTGCAATGCTTTGAGCAAATGGGCGCCAAGATCCGGCTCGCCGGGATAAATCGCGGGGCTTGGCGGCGCATTCGCATTCATCGAGATTTGAATGCCGGGCGGAAGCTGCGCGATACGCTCCGGCGGCGGCAAGCGATTTGCGATTTCCTTGCCCCAATAGACCGCGAAGGCGGGCACGAGACCATCCCAGAACATTTCCATCTGGTCATTGCCGACCATGACCACGACATCTGGCTTGACCTCGGCAAAAACTCGCGCCATCTCGTTGAGCGCCTTCTGACAGCGATTAAAACGCGCGGTGCGTTCTTCGATCGTGATCTTCGGTCCGAACACACGCTCGCCGTCACGCTCTTTCACCAGCGGCTCGTATGTCCACACCTTGCCGCGGAAATGCAGCTCCGGATTCTTCATGTCATCGGAAGCGCGGATATTCCATTGCTCCGGCGGCGTCGAGAGCGTCGGCCCATGCGACGTCGCCATTCCTAGAACGATCTCAGCCATCGCTTCCTCCTGTTCCTCCAAGCCT
>JBAQHC010000405.1:0-4109 GCA_049288095.1 Alphaproteobacteria bacterium
GTCGGACTCGCCGCGAGCGCGCCGCTGAGCAGCAGGGCCGCAACGCCGCACGACTTGAACAGATTGGTATGCATGGTTCCCCCCCATTAACCGCACACGCCCAAGCCGACCGCGATGAATCACGGGCGTTACGCTTCAGACGGACATCGGCGCACTTCACATTCCCGGCCACGCGCGGCCGGAAACTTCCTGGACGTATTGGACGCCTCCGCTCTGCGGCGGTTGGCGTTCCGTCAATGACCCCGACTCTAGATATGGAATAGAGTGTTGGCAACCTTAGTGTAACAAAGCCTGAGTGAGCGAACCGAGCGCCCTTTCACATTGATAGCTGCCGCAGTGTAGGGTCGCGGCAAGCTGCCGCCTACTGCTCGGTGACTGAGCGCCAATGGCTCAAACAACTCTCCGTACACGGCGCAATCCTGTCTCGCGCCGTCCCGTAGCGTTCTGGCTCAACGAGCGTCTTCTGGTGGGTAGAGCGATGGGTAGGGAAAAAGTGTCTCAGTAACCCACTGATTTCATTGATATCCTGGTGGAGCCGAGGGGGATCGAACCCCTGACCTCCGCATTGCGAACGCGGCGCTCTCCCAGCTGAGCTACGGCCCCAGGTGGCGCCTTTCTCTACGCCCCACAAAACGCTGTCAAGCGGCGGGTTTTGATCGCCCCCGCGGGTTGCGGGACCCGGCCGGCTCGCGTAAAGCTCAGCCCGCCTCGGAGGAGCGCGCATGCAACCCCTGCTTACGCTCATTATACAGCTCATCGAAATCGTAAAGTACGTCGTCAACATATACGTCTACGTGATCATCGTTTGGGTGGTGACGTCGTGGCTGGTGGCGTTTGACGTCATCAATCTGCGCAACAATTTCGTGCGCATGATTTACGATCTGCTCAACCGGCTCACCGAGCCCGTAATGCGCCCCATTCGGCGGCTTCTGCCTAATCTTGGCGGGCTCGATCTATCGCCGCTCGTCGTGTTCGTTCTGATAATGGTCATTCAGCAGCTTCTGACGTTCGTCCAGAGAGAGATAGTCTTACAGGGGATGCCTGGATGACTGCTCCGGGAGCTCAAGGCTTCTGCGAGCCGACATCCCGGGGTGTGCGCCTATTCGTCAGGGTCTCACCCAAGGCCAGCCGCGATAGACTAGAGGGTGTTGAACGGGATGCCGCCGGCAGGGACCGGTTGCGCATTCGCGTTACGGCGCCGCCCGATAAGGGCGAGGCCAACAGCCAAGTGATCGAGCTGCTCGCGAAGGCTCTCAAAATCGCGAAATCTCGGATCGCTCTGCGCCAGGGCGCGCAGGACCGGAACAAAAGCCTCGATATCGAAGGCAACACTGAGCAACTCATGGCGCAGCTCAAAGCGCTGACGGGAGATGGAACATGACGGAAACCAAGCTCATCGACGGTAAGGCGATCTCGGCCAAGGTGTATGACGACGTGCGCAAGGCCGTCGAAATTCTGAAATCCAAGCATAAAATACAGCCCGGCCTCGCGGTCGTGCTGGTCGGCGCTGACCCGGCCAGCGAAGTTTATGTCGCGAGCAAGGGCAAAAACACGCGCGAAGTCGGCATGAATTCGGTCGAGGTCAAATTACCGGCGACGATCAGCGAAGCGGACCTCTTGAAGGAGGTTGCGCGGCTCAATGCCGATAAGTCCGTCAACGGAATAATTGTGCAAATGCCGCTGCCCAAGCACATCAATTCCAACAAGGTGATCTTGGCGATCGACCCGGACAAGGATGTCGATGGGCTTCACCCGATCAATGGCGGGCGCATCATGGCGCAACTGCCGGGCCTCGTGCCGTGCACGCCGCAAGGCTCGATGATCCTCATCAAGTCTGTGCGCCCCAATATTGCCGGGCTTGATGCGATGGTGATCGGCCGCTCGATCCTGTTCGGCAAGCCGATGGGCCAGCTCTTGTTGAACGAGAGCTGCACGGTGACAATGGCGCACTCGAAGACCAAGGACATCGCGGCCAAGGCTCGCGGCGCTGACATTCTCGTTGCCGCGGTCGGTCAGATGCACATGGTCAAGGGCGATTGGATCAAGCCGGGCGCGATCGTCATCGATGTCGGCATCACGCGACTGCCGAAAGAAGGCGGCGGCACGCGCCTTGTCGGCGATGTCGACACCAAAGCGGCGATGGGAATTGCTGCGGCAATTACGCCGGTGCCGGGCGGTGTTGGCCCTATGACGGTCGCCTGCCTAATCCGCAATGCCGCGATCGCCGCTTGTCAGCAAAACGGCGTCGATCCCAAGAGCGTCGGCCTCTGAGCGCTTGACTCGACGAACTCTCTAACTCCCTCATCCTGAGCTTGTCGAAGGATGAGGCTTCGCAGTGCGGGACAGTATCTTCAATGCTTCGTAATCGCCCCTGATAAGCGCTTCCTTCTTTTCGCGACGCCACCCTTTAAGTCGGCGCTCACAGGCGATGGCATCTGTGATTCTGAGAAATGACTCAGACCAGACAAGTCGAACCGGGCGCCGTGTAAACGTATAGCCACGATATTTTCCGAGCTGATGCTCCGAAACGCGTTTCTCCAATCCTTCGCGCGCAATGCCAACATAATATGAGCCGTCAGCGCACAAGAGAATGTAAACGAAGATTTCCACGGCCGGCCTCATCCTTCGACAGGCTCAGGATGAGGGCATCGGGGAATGCGCTTCAAGTCAGCCTCATCCTTCGACAAGCTCAGGATGAGGGCCGTGATGTTTGGGTGCTGAAAAGCTCCTACTCCCTCATGGTGAGCTTGTCGAACCATGATTGGCGAAATGCCAAACATGTCCTCGGCTACGGTCGGCTCATCCTTCGACGGGCTCAGGATGAGGGCGTTGGAGTTTGACGCACGAAACAATGACTGCCTCATGGTGAGCTTGTCGAGCCATGAAGACCGAGCGCTAAACGGCCCGCATCCCTCTCGTGAATTCATCCTTCGACAAGCTCAGGATGAGGGCGTTGGTGTGAGGGGCGCCTGGCGGCGGGCGGAGGCGCGTTCTTTGACGCTGGCCGAGCGCAGCTGGCCGCAGGCCGCCATGATGTCGCGTCCGCGCGGTGTGCGCACCGGCGAAGCATAGCCCGCGCGGTTCACGATCTCGGCGAAGGTCTCGATCGTCTCCCAATCCGAGCATTCATAGGGCGCGCCGGGCCATGGATTGAACGGGATCAGATTGATCTTGGCGGGAATGCCCGAGAGCAATCTCACCAGTGCACGCGCATCCTCAGGCGAGTCGTTCACGCCTTTCAGCATCACATATTCGAAGGTGATGCGCCGCGCATTGGTCGCGCCGGGAAATTCGCGGCATGCCTGGAAAAGCTCCGCAAGCGGATATTTCTTGTTGAGCGGCACGAGGCGATCGCGGGTCTCATCGTTCACGGCGTGGAGCGACACCGCGAGCATCACGCCGATCTCGTTGGCGATGCGCGGCATCTCGGGCACGACGCCCGAAGTCGAAAGCGTGATGCGGCGCTTGGAATAACCGAGCCCGTCGCCATCGGCCGCAATCAGCAGCGCTGCCTTCACATTATCGAAATTGTAGAGCGGCTCGCCCATGCCCATCATCACGATATTGGTGATGGCGCGGTGGGCTTGCGCATCGCGGCTGAGGCCGGGCTTAGGCCAGTCGCTTAAGTCGTCACGAGCGATCAGGATCTGCTGAAGGATTTCCTCGGCCGTCAAATTGCGCACGAGCTTTTGCGTGCCAGTATGGCAGAAGCTGCAATTGAGCGTGCAGCCGATCTGGCTCGAAATGCAGAGCGTGCCGCGATCCTCCTCGGGGATGTAGACCGTCTCGGCCTCGAGGCCAGGACCGAAGCGGATCAGCCATTTACGGGTGCCGTCAGCGGAGACTTGCCGGTCCGCGACCTCAGCGCGCGCAATGGTGAAATGGTCCGTCATATCGCGCCGGAAATCCTTGGCAAGGTTCGACATCTCGGCAAAGTCGCGTGCGCCACGGACATAAAGCCAGTTCCAAAGCTGGCTCACGCGCATTTTAAGCTGATCCTCGGCGACCCCGGCGGCAGCCAAGGCGGCGCCTAGTTCGGTGCGCGAAAGGCCGATCAGCGAGCGGCGGGGAGGAGCGGTTTCCATGCGCCAGACATACGAAGGCGGCGG